>CAMAKU010000007.1 GCA_945836255.1 uncultured Roseburia sp.
AGGTGCCGGTCAGTATCTGAATTTTATCAAGATTGTACTGCGGAAACGAGCAATTTTTGAAGTGGACAAACCCTCAAAAAGATGATACGATAAACATAATCGAAGTGGGTTAGTCATAGGTAACATCGTGGCTTGCGCACAATTTGACGAGACAGATTGGAGGGCTACTATGGATAAGAAGGCAATGTATCAACTGACGTACGGCTTGTTTGTTTTGACGGCAAAGTCTGACGGCAAGGATAATGGCTGCATTATCAACACGGCAATACAGGCGGCATCGCAGCCGAACCAGTTGAGTATTGCGGTGAACAAGGCGAATTTTACGCATGACATGATTCAGCAGACAGGTGAGTTTACAGTGTCTGTAATCAGTCAGGAAGCGACGTTTGATCTGTTCAAGCGTTTTGGTTTCCAGTCCGGCAGAGATGCTGACAAGTTTGAGGGATTTACGGGATTTGCAACTGGAAGCAATGGAATCCGTTACATTACGGAAGGCACCAATGCTTATCTGTCAGTGAAAGTAGACAAGACGATGGATCTGGGGTCCCACACGATGTTTATCGGTGAGATTACCGATATGGAAGTGCTATCGAAGGCACCATCTGTAACCTACGATTATTATCAGAAGCAGATTAAGCCGAAGCCGGAAGCAGTCGGGACGACAGAGACGGGACAGACTGTATGGCGTTGCCGCATCTGTGGTTATGAATATGTAGGGGAGGAACTTCCGGAGGATTTCATTTGCCCATTATGCAAACATCCGGCATCCGATTTTGAAAAAGTAGAACAGAAAGGAAAGGGTAACGAAATGGCAGAGAATAAGTACGCAGGAACAAAGACAGAGAAGAATTTATGGGAAGCATTTGCAGGAGAGTCTCAGGCAAGAAATAAATATACCTATTTTGCATCAGTTGCAAAGAAGGCTGGCTATGAGCAGATTGCTGCACTGTTTTTAAAGACCGCAGAGAATGAAAAAGAGCATGCTAAGTTATGGTTCAAGGCCTTGGGTGAGTTGGGAGACACACCGGCGAACCTGCTTCATGCTGCAGAAGGTGAGAATGCGGAGTGGACGGATATGTACGACCGCATGGCAAAGGAAGCAGATGAGGAAGGGTTCCATGATCTGGCAGAGCAGTTCCGCGGCGTAGCAGCCATCGAGAAGATGCATGAAGAGAGATATCGTGCACTTTTGCATAATGTTGAGGCAATGGAAGTATTTGAGAAGAGCGGCGTTACTATGTGGGAGTGCCGTAACTGCGGACATGTGGTTGTTGGTACAAAGGCTCCGGAGGTTTGCCCGGTATGTAATCATCCCCAGAGTTATTTTGAAGTACGTTGCGAGAATTACTAATACGCAGCGGCGGAATCGAAACGTGTCGCGACGACAAGCGTTCGTTGAAGCGATATTGATACAAAGTAAAATCCCAGCGGTTATTCCGCTGGGATTAATTTGTCTGTCTTTAGGATGTGATTGATTAGCCAGCCAAGCAAAAATTCGATTAGACTGCGCAGGTATTCTTCCGGTTGTTGTCGAATTTGTTCGCTGTCAATATCATCCAGTTCTGCGATAAAAGCCGCATGTGCACGCTGTTGGCTTTCCAGTCCGTCATAGTGAATGCGCGCCATGTAGGCTTCTTCATCGGTAAAATGTTTGTGGGTGTAGTCCCGCAATTCACCAAGAATCTTAAGTATTTCAGGAATATCAGAGTCAATGATTCCTTCTCGAATCATATTTACTACATGACCGGTAATCTCAAATAAAGTCCGATGTTCTTCATCAATCAACGGAATCCCCGTCAAATACTCCTCTGTAAATGCACAAGGATCTTCCTTCATCATCCATGCATCCAGCGGCTCCAAATGTCCAATCATAATATCGCTGCCCAGGATGTGGTGATATAACCATTTGGCAAGAAAGGACAAGGTCTCTTCTAAAACGATTTTCTGTTCATCGTTGGTATCCAGCGCTTTGCTGCTGAGTTCCCAGATCATAGAGCGGAACTGATCATGCTGAACGCGCTGGAGAATGATCTCCGGGTCACAGATGCTGGTCATATATGCCTCTTCTCTGGCAAAATGATTGTTGGCATATTCTAAAAGTTCGTCCAGCAATTCTTTGATTGCATCGTACTTGTCAGGAATATAATCGTTATGTAATAAGTTCAGTCCTTCATTGATCAGATCAAACAGGTGTTGATGGTCCTGATCAATGGCATCCACGCCGATAACACAATCTTTGGTATATTGAAACATGATAATTCCTCCTATCTGTTGGTGTTGTAGGAATCCGCACAGGCGAATCACTCATCATTTAGTAACATTATAACATATGGTAAATAAAAACGGTGACACAGAATATAAAATAGCAGAAAAAATAGAATGTACTTGCAATATCGAACATATGTTTGTATAATGGAACTATGTTAAAAGTAGAGAGAGATCAATCCATTCAAGACAAATTATATATTCTTGCAGATGCTGCCAAGTATGACGTATCCTGTACCTCCAGCGGTGTGGAGCGCAGAGGGGCGAAGGGAGCACTGGGGAATTCCCGGGCATGTGGGATTTGCCATAGTTTTGCAGCAGATGGCAGATGTATTTCGTTGCTTAAGATTTTGATGACAAATCATTGTGTCTTTGACTGCAAGTATTGCATGAATCGCAAGTCGAATGATATTCCCCGGGCAACCTTTTCGCCACAGGAGATCTGTGATTTGACAGTAGAATTCTATAAGCGTAACTATATCGAGGGGTTATTCCTGAGTTCCGGGGTGCTGGGAAGTCCGGCGACTACCATGGAGCGGATGTGTGAGACATTGTATTTGTTGCGTCATACCTATCATTTTCGGGGGTATATTCATGTCAAGGCGATTCCGGGGGCGCCGGATGACCTTCTGGCTATGGCGGGATTGTTGGCAGATCGTATCAGTATCAATATGGAATTGCCGACGGAGGAGAGTCTTCGTAGCCTTGCTCCACACAAGAGTTTTACTACAATCTTATCTCCGATGCATAAGATACAATCAACAATTGCAGCGCATCGTGTTGCCCTGGGCAAGCAGGCGCAGATGGAGCGCAGTACTATCAATGGTTATCTGCCCGGTAGTATTTTTCGTGTTGAACGCGGGATTGAGGGAGAAGAGACGGCTCCCCTGGCGTTGCCCCAGTCGGCAGACCTGACACGTCCTTTTGCGCCAGCGGGACAGAGTACACAGATGATGATTGGCGCATCCGGGGAGAGTGATTTTCAACTGCTCATGACCAGTCAGCGGTTATATCAGTCGTTTGATTTGAAGCGGGTGTTTTATTCGGCGTACATACCTTTGAATGAGGACCGTGCATTACCGGATTTGGATACACCAGTGCCCTTGCTTCGCGAGCATCGCTTATATCAGGCAGACTGGTTGTTACGTTTTTATGGATTTCATGCAGAGGAGTTACTGTCAGCACAGGATCCGTTTTTTAATCCGCAGATGGATCCCAAGTGCCATTGGGCGGTGCATCACCTGGAGCAGTTCCCGGTGGAAGTGAGTCGTGTTTCTATGGAGTTGCTTTTACGTGTACCGGGGATTGGCCCGAAGTCAGCAAAGCGTATTGTGCAGGCACGCAGATACGCTACGTTGTCTTTTGACGACCTGAAGAAGATGGGAGTTGTCCTCAAACGGGCACATTATTTTATTACCTGCAACGGCAAGATGTTATACCACATACCGATCGAGCAATCCTTTATTACGCGTCAGTTGGTGGATTTGCAACGCAAGGAACAGTGGCAAGTTGTTGAGACGTCCAATCATAGGCAGATGTCATTATTTGATGATTTTGGCGTGCATTAAGGAGGAAGAGATGAGAGTATTTACCTGTGTTGGCACATTGGAAGCGATGATGACCTGTATCTATGATGCATGGGAGTGGGCATTGTCCCATGGACACGATCAGATGCGCCTACAGATAGAGCCGGTACGGCAATATACGTTGTTCGACACCTATGTGCATGTGGAGGCCGATGAAGAGAAGGCAAAGAGCGTGATACGCAGCATTTGCACCAAGATCTCGGTAGACGCCTATGTGTCGGTCTATTATGCCACGTTGTATGAGCAGGATGTGTTGGATGAGATTTACCGCTTTCTTCGCTATGGATTCCGGCATGGTTCTTCTGTCATGTATCAATTGGCAGAACCGGTTGTGATGCGTATGATGCAGATTCAAAGAGCGGTTGGTAATGAGGCACATTTACTACGAGAATTTACCCGTTTTGATTGTATATCGGATGCAGTCTATGTCAGTCATCTGGAGCCAAAGAGTGATGTGATTTATCTGGTGGCTCGTCATTTTGCAGATCGCATGCCATCCGAAGCATGGATGATTATTGATGATGGAAGAAAGACAGCTGCAGTACATGCACCGGATGAAGAGATTATGTTACGAGAATTGACGGACGATGAATTTGACAGGTTACGATACACAGAACAGGGGGATGATTACCAGATACTTTGGAAGACGTTTTTTGATCGTATTGCCATTCAGCAACGGATCAATCGGGAGTGCCAGCGCAATCATTTTCCGCAATGGATGCGCAAGCATGCCACGGAATTTCGGGAAGAGTATCGGGAGGCATGATCTCAGTTGGAAATCATTGTGTTTTTTGACGTTATTTTTTTGTGTTTTGCGGCGGAGTTTGGTATAATATTTTCGTCGTTTGCTGGACAATGAGGGAGAGTATCAGACGGTATGACCGGATGATGATGCAGCAACAGAATAGGGGGAATGATATTATGAACAACACAGTAGAAGAAAGAAATATGCCAAAGGAGGAGATTCCATTATCGAGTCGGTTATGGCTTGGCGGGGCGGATTGTATGATTACCACCCTGTGCACTATTATGACCGGCGGTGGATTGACATTTTTCTTCGTCAATTATTTTGGCATGGATGCTGGATGGAGTGCCACGTGCTGGCTTTTGTTTGGAATCTGGAATGCTATCAACGATCCGTTGTTTGGCTATATTTCAGATCGTACTAAGTCGAAGTTGGGACGGCGTATACCATATATCCGTTATGGCTCCGTTTTGATTGCCGGTGTATTTGTTTTGTCTTGGGTCAAGTGGTTTTCCACAGGATCAAATATACAGATGTTTGCACAGATGCTGATTTCTTTATTCTTTTTTGACATGTTATACACAGCGATTGCGACTTCGCTCTATGTGATGCCATATGAGATGGCAGTTACCAATGAGGCGCGTGGTAAGATTCTGTTTGTCAAGGTGATTTTTGGACTGGTTGCGCTTGCAGTACCGTTGGTATTACTGGCAGAGTTGGAACATATTCTGGAACAGTCGCTGTTACAATTCCAGATTGTTATGACCGTTATTGGTTGTGTCGCCGGTGTTGTAATCTTTTGCAGTACCTTTTTTTACCGGGAGAAGGTTCGGGCCGAAGCCGAGGAACAGTATCCGTTTATGCAGTCTCTGGTGACCTGTTTGAAGAATCACAATTTCCTTGTTTTTGAGATTATTTCTTTTTCGGTTACCTACATCCAGACAGCCCTGATGATTGGATTGAGTTATTATTTTGAAGCGACGGGAATCGGTTTTGTCTTTTGCTATGCTGCTATGTTTATCGGTATTATGATTGGTATGTATCTGTGGACGAAGCCGGGTGCCCGATGGGGGGTCAAAAAGAGCATTGTAATCATGTGTGTTTTATTTGCTACCGGTATGTTAGTGATGCTTATCTTTGGCAAATATACATGGGCTGGCGTTGCGGGATTTTTCTGTGCCGGCATTGGATTTGCCGGTGGTATGTATATGGTTCCGCTGATGAATGGAGATGTTATTGATTACGATGAGCATATTTCCGGACAGCGTCGTGAAGGTATGTATGCTGGTGTAAACAGTTTCATTTGCAAGCCGGCAATCAGTATAGCCAATGCGTTGTTCCCGATTATGCTGTTGTGGTTTGGATATGACACACAGATTGCTATTGCGCAGCAGACGGAGACGGCCAAATTCGGCATTCGTTTTGCATGGCTGTTTGTACCGGTGCTTTTGCTGTATATTTGTGCGATTTGCATTAGCAGATTTTATTCGTTGGATGGTAGTAAATGGGATCAGATTAAGCAGGGATTAGCACAGAAGAGAACAGGAGATGAATGAGTTACATTGATATGATCCGGTTCGACAAATACTTGCATGATATACCATAATTTACTATAATTGATTGTGGATTGTTGTATGATAGCAGGGAGCATGGAAGATGATGACAAAAGAACAAATCATGCAGACGGCTATGGATCATGTTTATGATATGGTAATTGCATATGATCTGACGGGTGATATCGTTTTTGCCAATCGTACAGCCAAGGATTTGCTGGATTATCAAGAGGAGATTTATAATCATACCATCGTTGAGATATTTCCGGGGATTTTTCGCTTTTCTGGTGGCATGGTGCAGTTGATGTGCTCCAATGAGGGAGACTCCATAGAAGTGGATGCCTATCGTGCGAATCGTACCTGCTTTCCGGTGCAGATGCGTTTGACTACAAATCAGGATGGAACCTGTGTATGTGTTGCGTTTGACCGTACGAAGGAGACATATCTGACACGTAAGAATGAGCAGGTGGGGCAAGAAGCCCAGGTGGCAGAAAAAATCAAGTCGGAATTTGTGGCCAATGTCACCCATGAATTGCGTACGCCGGTCAATGGCATTCTTGGTAATATTCTCGAACTCAAAGAGATGGAGTCTGATCCGGCTAAGATGCGTATTCTGTCTCTGGTGGAACGCGGTTGCGGCGATATGAATGCTATCATTAATAATATTCTTGATTTCTCGAAGTTGGAGTCGGGTAAGTTTACCCTTGAGAAGCGGGAGTTTGAGTTCCGCACCATGATGGAGTATATCAAGTCGAACCATAAGCGAAAGATTACAGAAAAGGGTTTGGAGTTTACCATGAGTATTGCTCCGGATATTCCGGAGAAGATTATTGGCGATGAACTTCGTATTGTACAGGTCTTGAACAATCTGCTCTCCAATGCATGCAAGTTTACTTCGGTTGGAAGTATTGCGGTGGAAGTGGTTAAGACGGCGCAGATGGGCCATCGAATCGAACTCTTCTTTCTGGTGATGGATACTGGAATTGGTATCAATAAAGTAGATCAGGATAAGTTATTCAAGAGTTTTTCGCAGGTGGATGCGTCCATTTCACGTCGCTATGGAGGGACGGGACTTGGTCTTAATATCTGTAAGCAACTGGTGGAGATGATGGATGGCGATATTCATGTGGAAAGTGATGAGGGCCAGGGCTCGATGTTCTCTTTTCAGATTTGGGTAGATGTGCCGGCAGATGAGGTGGAACAGAGCGCAGTTGGACAGGGAGAGGCTTCGGTTCAGCGGTCAGCGGTTCCAATCAAGACGCTTTCTGATTTTACATCTGCCAGTGGAATGGATGAATTGCGATCTTATGGCTCCAAAGAGAATTTGGAGGAGATTAACCGTAATCTCAACAAGTTGATTCTTTCTGTTGAGATGGATAATTGGGAAAAGGCAGAAGGCTTTTCCAATACATTGCGGGAATTAACGGCTCTGGCACCGCAGGAGATCAAAAATGCTTTCTTGCGTTTGAAGATGGCTGTCCAGAGGCAGGATTACGATCGCGTAACGGAACAATACGAACAATTCAAACAAATGATAGAACAGTAACTGGGAGGATGGACTATGGATGCTATTGATAATCCTAAAATCTTAGTTGTGGATGATGTGGAGGCGAATCGTTTCGCATTGCGGGATATTATCCGGCAGACCGGTTACACACCGGTTCTTGCGGAGAATGGAGAACAGGCACTGAAAGTGGTGGAACGATTTGCAATTCAATTGATTGTCTTGGATATTGCTATGCCCGGCATGGATGGGTTTGAGGTATGCAGGCGTCTGAAAGAGGATGTCGCCACCAGAGACATACCGGTGATTTTTATGTCTGCATTGGATAATCCACAGGACATTACCCGAGGTTTTGAAATCGGTGGCGCAGATTATATTGTGAAGCCCTTTGTGCCGGAGATTATCAAAGCGAGAGTGCGTCTTCATTTGAAATTATACGATTCCTGTCGACAGTTGCAGGATTTGAATCATAAATTACAGATATCGGTTGCCGAGCAGGTGCGCAGAGTGGAAAAAGAAAAGAAAAATGTACTCTATGCACTACTTCGCGTGGCACGAGAAAATGCGGCTTATGATGACAGGCATATGGAACGTATCAGTAAGAATTGCAGGGTTTTGACGGAAGCCATGCAATTGACAACTGCGTATGCGGATATGATATCGGATCAGTATGTGGATACCATTGAATTGGCTGCACCCATCTGCGATATTGGGAATGTGGCAGTGCCCACAGAGATATTACAGAAGAAGGATCGTCTGACCGAGGAAGAGAACAAGGTGATGCAGCGTCATACCATTGTAGGAGCCAGAATCTTACAGGGGATTGAAGATGATGAGCACACCAATGATTTTATACAGATGTCTCTGGATATTGTCAAATACCATCATGAGAATTGGGATGGTTCGGGATATCCTAACGGCATTGCAGGCGGTGAGATTCCGTTACCGGCACAGATTGTCAATATTATTACTTCCTACTGTGCGCTGACAGAAGACAGAGCATATCGATCTGCATTTTCGAAGGAGGAGGCGGTATCGATTCTTGGTGAGGAGTCCGGAAACAAATATAATCCGTCGATTTATGACGTCTTATATAAGATCAAACGGCAACTTTGTTGATGAGGTTTTGTATTTATGAAGATGACGGAAGATGAATTCCGGCGGATTTACAGATATGTTAAACTCCGATACGGAATCGATATGACAAAGAAAAAGGAGATTATGACAGGGCGTCTGGAGAACTTTGTGACGGCTGGCGGCTGGCACAGTTATGACGCCTTCATGAATGCGGTAGAGGCTGATACCACAGGGCAGTTGGAAAAACGGCTGTTAGGGATGCTTACCACCAACCACACATTTTTCATGCGTGAGTTTGAACACATGGAATATCTGCAAAAAGTTGTCCTCCCGGAGTTGCGCACGAAAGAGGCGGCTAGGCGGGATTTGGGGATTTGGTGTGCGGCGGCGTCAAGTGGAGAGGAACCTTACATGTTGGCCATGCAGATCAAGGATTTCTTTGGTTTGGATCATGATAACTGGGATACCACCATTCTTGCGACGGATGTTTCTACAGAGATTCTGGAGCAGGCAGTGCGCGGAATCTATACAGAAGAACAGATTGCATCGGTTCCGCCGCAATGGAAGAGGCGTTACTTTAAGGCGTTGCCGGATGGCGTCCATTACGAGGTGGTCAAAGAGATTAAGAATGAAATCCTTTTTCGACGATTTAATCTCATGGATCCGTTCCTCTTTAAACGCAAATTTCATGTAATATTTCTTAGAAATGTTATGATATATTTTGACAATCAGACGAAACAGAATCTGATCCGTAAGATTTATAACAGTCTTGAACCGGGCGGATATCTGTTTATCGGAAGGACAGAAACGATTGATCGTACGGTAGCACCATTTCAGATGATACAACCCTCGATTTTTCGGAAATAGGAGGTTGTGCGTTGAGACAAATAAAAGTTTTAATTGTTGAAGATTCCCTCGTCTTTCGAGAGTTACTGGCGCAGAATTTGGCAAAGGATCCGGCTATTGAAGTGGTTGGCACAGCCAGAGACCCTTATGAAGCAAGGGATATGATTCTTAAATATAAGCCGGATGTGATGACACTGGATATTGAATTGCCCAGGATGGACGGTATTGAGTTCTTACGCAAGTTAATGCCGCAGTATCCATTGCCGGTTATCATGATTAGTTCCCTCAGTGATCGGGTTTTTGATGCCATGAATGCTGGAGCTGTTGATTTTGTGGCGAAACCGGTCACGACGAAGCGGGAGGATTTGGAGAATTTTATCCGCACGGAGTTGCCGGTTAAGATTAAGATTGCATCCATCGCGAAGGTTCGCAGGCATACGAGCACTGCCTCGGACGTCGATATCGGACAATTGAAGAATACCGGCGGCAAGTGCGATTTGATTGCCATCGGTGCTTCCACGGGGGGGACAGAGGCCACCGTGGAACTGTTGAGTGGATTGCATCGGGATATGCCGGGGATTGTTGTGGTACAGCATATGCCGGCAGGTTTTACTACGTTGTATGCGAATCGCCTGTGTGAGCGATGTGATCTTGAGGTCAGAGAAGCAAAGAATGGCGATACGGTTCGCCCGGGTCTGGTGCTTTTGGCACCCGGAGGCGATGCACATATGCAGGTGATTCGTCAGGATAACGACTATAAGGTCATTTTGAAGAAGATGGACAAAGTAAACGGACATTGCCCGTCGGTAGATGTATTATTTCATTCGGTGGCCAAGGCGGCCGGACGGAATGCCATGGGAATTATTCTTACCGGTATGGGCGGTGATGGCGCACAGGGACTTCTGGAGATGCGTAAGCAGGGAGCGCGTACCATCGGTCAGGATGAATCCACCTGTGTGGTCTATGGGATGCCCAAGGTGGCGTATGAAATAGGAGCCGTAGAATACCAGGAGAAGTTACCGAACATTGCGAGAAAGATATATTATATTCTTAATAAACAGTAAGGAGGAAGTGGATGAAGATTTTATTAGCAGAGGACGATTTCAGCACACGTAAGTACATGATGGATTTCCTGGCTCGTTATGGTGCGTGTGATGTGGTGGTCGACGGGATGGAAGCCATTGATGCATATCTGATGGCGTTGGAAGAAGATGATCCGTACGATCTGATCTGCCTTGATGTGATGATGCCACTGATGGATGGATATCAGGTATTGCAGAATATCCGTAGCATGGAACAGAATCGGGGAATTGTCGAGGATGAACGTGTTAAGATCATCATGACGACAGCGCTGAACGACAATGAAAATGTGGAGATGGCGTTTGATTTGGGATGTACGGCATACTCCGGCAAGCCGTTGGATCAGGACAAATTTGAATTGGCATTAAAGAAAATCGGCTTGATTTAGAAAGGAGTTATGCATGGCAGAAGAATTTAACACCGGAGATATGCTGAGTGTTTATCTGTTTGAAAACCAACAACTTCTGGAAAATTTACAGAACATGGTAATGGACCAGAAGGATGCGGACGGTTTTGACGAAGATAGCATAAATGAAATCTTCCGGATTATGCATACCATTAAAGGTTCTTCTGGTATCATGATGTTTGATGAGATTACAAAAGTAGCTCACAAACTGGAGGATGTCTTCTATTATCTGAGAGAATCGCGACCGGATAATGTTCCCCATGTGGAATTGGTAGCACATGTTTTGGATGTGGCGGATTTCATCATGGGTGAAATGGATAAACTTTCAGATGGACAGGAAGCGGACGGCGATGCGACACAATTAGTTGCAGAGCTGGATACGTTCTTATGTACCATCAAGGGAGTGAAAGCAGGAACAACGGAAGAATCCGTAAAGCCGGAGGAGAAGCAACAGCAATTTTATATTGCGCCCGACCGACGGAGCAGTGACCATCATTATTACAAAATTTATCTGACCTATAATCCGGAGATTCAGATGGCCAGCATGCATGCCTATAAGACGGTATTTGCATTGAAGAAACTGGCCAAAGATATTCTTTATTCGCCAGAGGATATTCTGACGAATGATAAGAGTTCGGAAGCAATAATTAAAGATGGATTTAAGATTCTGATTAAGACAGATGGTACCGAAGAGGATATACGGGAGATTGTTCAGCCGGGATATGATCTGACTGGGGTGGAAGTGTTTGAGTGTTCGGCCAAAGAATTTCAGTTAGGTTTTGATGGGGAAGGGGCAGACATTCTGATCGATCTGGATTCCAGCGTGGAGGAGATAGAGCGACGTGCCGATGGGGGTACGGAGGACAGACAGAAGAATGCGCCAAAGAAAAAGTTTGCTCCCGGTGATTTCGTGGTGGCAGACAAGGAACCCGGAAAACGGACAAATCTGGCTAAGGATCGTCAGAAGAAGGCGGACAAGGCTGCATTTATCAGTGTTGATATTTCCAAGATGGATCAATTGATGGACCTGATTGGAGAGTTGGTGATTTCCCAGTCTGTAGTGCTGCAGAATCCGGATCTGAAGGTCCCGGGATTGAATCTTGACAATTTCAACAAAGCGGCCGGTCAGATGAAAAAGATTTCCACCGATCTACAGAATGTGATTATGAGTATGCGAATGGTGCCGCTGACGAACACCTTCCAGAAAATGAATCGTATCGTTTTTGATATGTCACGTAAATTGGGTAAGGACGTGACGTTTGAGATGGTGGGTGATACCACAGAGGTAGATAAGAATATTATTGAACATATTTCAGATCCGTTGATGCATTTGGTGCGCAATTCCATGGATCATGGGATTGAGACAGTGCAAGAGCGTAAGGACGCCGGAAAGACCGATAAGGCAAAGATTACGCTGTCGGCAAAAACGGAATCCGGCAAGGTATGGATTTCAGTGGCAGATAATGGACAGGGCCTGAATCGGGAACAAATCATGGCGAAGGCAAGACAACAGGGCTTGTTGGAGCCGGGAAGAGCGGAGAGCAGTTATTCCGATAAAGAAGTATACCAGTTTATCACACTGCCGGGATTTTCCACCAATAAAAATATCACAGAATTTTCCGGGCGCGGCGTCGGAATGGATGTTGTTGTTTCCAATCTGCAAAAGATTGGCGGTACATTGGAGATTGATAGTGTTCCGGGGCAGGGCAGTACCATGAATCTGAAGATTCCCTTGACGCTGGCAATTATTGACGGCATCGTCATGGATGTGGGAAAGACCGCATTTGTGATTGAGACAGGGGCGGTTCGTGAGTTTGTCCACGTGACAGAGAATATGATGATTCATGAACCGGATGGCGCAGAGTCGGTTATGATTCGAGGTTCTTGCTATCCTGTTCTTCGACTTGGGGATTTTTATGATCTTGAGGACTATCAGACCAAGGTAGAAGATGGTATGATGGTTATTGTAGAGATAGAGAAGAAAGTAATCTGTTTGTTTGTAGACCATCTGGTGGGCAAACAGGAGATTGTAGTCAAGCCAATTCCCGAGTATGTTCGGAAAGTGAAAGGACTATCAGGTTGTACGCAGTTGGGAGATGGAAGTATTGCTCTGATTCTGGATGCAGCCGGATTGATAGATTACTAAGAAAGGACAGGAGATAAATGAGTGAATTTGACACACAAAAAGACAAATATGTGACATTTCAGTCGGGCAATGAATTTTTCGGACTCAAGATCGAATATGTCAATGAAATCATTGTCTTTCAAGAGATTACGGAAATCCCGGAAAGTGCTGACTATGTCAAGGGTCTGATCAATCTGCGTGGCAAGATTATACCTGTGGTTGATGTGCGATTGCGTTTCCATCAGGAACCGATTCCGTATACAGATCGGACATGTATCATCGTGATTAACTTTGATAATCTTGTTGTGGGACTGATTGTTGAAAAAATAGCGGAAGTTGTTGAGATTCCAGCGGAGAACATCTTGCCTTCTCCTTCCATCGGTAAGAATGATAATTCCAAAAACAAGTTTGTGAGCGGAATTGGTAAGGTCGGTGATGATGTGAAACTGTTATTGGATCCTGCCAGACTTTTGCGTGATGAAGATCTTGCAGTTGTTGGGCAGTTAAATGACGATAAAGATGAAGCACAAGAAGGAGAAGAGTAAAATGAAAGAAAAAAAATCAATGAAGGTGCGTACTATACTAATTATTGCATTCATAATCCCTCAGGTGTTGCTGAGTATTACACAGGTCTTTTCTTATCTGACTGTTAACCGCGCAGTTCTTCGCGGCTTGTCAGATACTTATCTGCAGTCGTTTCACATCTTTATGGGAATTGAGATGTGCTTCTGCATTGCATTGGTTACCTTGATCTGCTTCCGGATTACCAGACGAATTCGGATTTCACTTCAAGAACTTAGCGATGCGGCGCGAGAGATTGCAAAGGGGAATGTTGATATTACCTTAGTGAAAAAACATAACGATGAATTTGGTGAACTGGTGGATGCATTCCAGGAAGTAATCAATAACATCAAGTACGAATCTTCAATTGCAGAGGAAGTGGCCAATGGTAATCTGACACTGGATGTTCATCCCACATCAGAACAGGATTCACTGGGACTTGCTTTACGGGAAATGGTGGATCGTAACCATAATACCTTGTCTCATATTACAGATGCTGCAACGCAGGTGTCTACCAGTTCCTCCGAAGTCGCCAATGCTTCGGAAGCTTTGGCACAGGGATCTACCGAGCAGGCAAGCGCGATTGAAGAGATTACGGCATCCATCAGTGATGTGGCAGGCAAGACCAAAGAAAATGCTACAGAAGCATCCAATGCGGCTGATTTGGTAGAACATGCGTTAGACAATGTACATAAGGGCAATAGCCAGATGGATGAGATGATGAAGGCGATGAAAGAAATCAATGAATCATCAGAAAGTATTTCCAAGATTATTAAAGTCATTGATGATATAGCGTTCCAGACCAATATTCTTGCATTGAATGCCGCTGTTGAGGCAGCCAGAGCAGGTGAGGCAGGAAAGGGCTTTGCAGTTGTGGCCGAGGAAGTTCGTAACCTTGCGGCCAAGAGTGCTACAGCGGCTTCTGAGACAGCAGAATTGATTGAAGATTCTATCCATAAAGTGAATGCAGGTTCAAAGATTGCATCTGAGACGGCAACAGCACTGACAGAGATTACCAAGGCTGTTGAGGAGAGCGAAGGCATTATCCTTGGCATTTCAGAGGCATCCAATTATCAGGCAACGGCTATTGCACAGATTAATCAGGCAATTGATCAGGTATCACAGGTGGTTCAGAATAATTCTGCAACCAGCGAGCAGTGCGCAGCGGCAAGTATCGAACTGTCTAATCAGGCAAAACGGATGCAGGAATTGTTATCCACCTATCATTTGGGTGATATATCAGATATGTCTTTCTCTATGACGGATGATGAGAAAGAGGATGAAGAAGAACCGTTTATTCATTTGGATGAAGGGTTTGGAAAGTACTAATTAATTCCTAATTTAATATTTGACACTATTGGAGGACGAAGAGTGAACAACATGCCACAGTTCAAGGAGATATATCATAAGGTCGAGAGAGATGTACTTCTGATTTTCTCTATTTTCTATATTACCATGTTCGCTATATCTATTATGGCCTCTTCTCCTCTGGCGGTGCCGGTAGTGCTGGTAATAGCACTGGGCGGTAGTTGGACTCTGTACCTGACGCAGATAGGCGGTGATAATGGTAGAGCGATGCTGACCGTCTCTTTTATTTATGGTTCCTTAGTTGTGCTCTCGACGGTCATGGACAATCAACTACTTTTATGGCTTGCGTTTCTTTTTGTGACCATTGTGACCGCATGTTACGGTATGCCACAGATTATGATTCTTCCCACAATCGCTGCTGTTGTGGTGATTGTGATTCAATGTGCTGTGACCCATAGGGTTACCTTTTCTTCGACAACGGAGACGGCCCATACACTATTGTCTTATTTGTTTGTCTTTTTCAGTATTGGTGCGCTGACTTTTTGGAATATTAAGAAAAACGAATCGCAGCAGGCGATGGGAAATGCATTTCGGGAATTGGCAAGCACCCAGAGGAGCCGAGAGGCTTTTATTGTGCACATGAATCATGAATTGCGGACACCGATCTATGACGTATGTGATTTGTGTCGTACGATGCAGGAAGAAGATGATCTTAGTCAGGTGCGACATCAGTTGGATACCGTCTATGATTCGGGGCGCTATCTGCTTGCAATGCTGGGGGATGTTATTGATTATTCTGCCTATTATGCAGATCGACTGGTATTGGAACGTGAACCTTACGCTTTTGCGGAGGTTATGACAGAGATCATGCAGTTGCTTCGTTTGTTTCAGACCAATTCCAAACATGATATTCAGATTGTGGTAGATTGTGATGCATCCATTCCCGGTGTTCTGATTGGGGACAGTGGACGAATTGTGCGTGTGATTGCCAATGTTTTGAACAATGCAGTCAAATACACTGTCAAAGGTGGTGTGGTGCTACGCATTACCAGAAGTCAGGAAAAGGATGGTATTTGTCTTCTGGTGTCCGTTACGGATACCGGTATTGGCATGGATTCTGATACGCTGTCCGGGGTAGAGCGATCATTCCGACAGAATCAGCAAAAAGCGTCTGTTCATGAGGGCAGAGGTATGGGATTGATTATGGCGCATACCTTAGTATCTATGATGGGTGGAAGCCTTCACATACAGAGTAAGGAAGGACAGGGAACCACCGTATCTCTGGTGATTCCACAAGGTGTGGCAGAGATCGCACCTGCAAAAGAGACAGATTTTGAAGGAAAAGTGATCTGTCATTTGGAAGCCCAGGCACAGAAGTCGCCTCTCATCCGGGAGGCGTATCAACGACTATGCGAGCATATGTCTGTCCAGATACAGGTGCCATTTTGCTTTTGCGATAATATTCAGCAGGTGGAGAAGGAATTTAAAGGTTCCATGCCGTTTGGTCTTTTGACCACCATTAAGCAATATGAGACGCATAAAGATTATTTTCGTCATTTCTTAAAAGACAGCAAGATGATTGTGGTATGTGATCCTTCGGAAGAACAACGTATTACCGATGGAAATGTTCTGGTCATTCATCCACCAATCAATACGTATGAAATAATAGATAAATTAAATCAAAATATAATTATATCCGGCGAGGGGCCAGAGGGACAGGACGATATGCTGCAACATCCAGAAGGATTTGCTATTGGTGGTCTTGATACGGACTTGGGTAGTACTTATTGTGGCGGCAGGGAACTTTATCTTGAAGTGTTGCGACAGTATGCGCAACGTGGAAGTCATAATTGGGTGCGCATCCGACAGTTGTTTGAAGAACAGGATTGGGCGAATTATACGATTGAGGTCCACGGTATTAAAAGTTCAATGCTGGCCATCGGCGCAAGAAAACTGTCGGAGATGGCGCAGAAGCTGGAACATGCCGGTCAACAGATGGATGTCACTTATATCCTGTCACATCACCAGATTATGTTGCAGCAATTTGTTGCGGATATTCATAGCATTCAGACGTATTTTCGTATTCCATTATCTCCATTGGAGGAGGTTTCGGAATCCACAGTAATCACCATGTCCTTTGAGGAGTTGTCAGATGAGAAAGTAAAGGAGATTGCGCAGGAGTTGGAGGATGCAGCCTACGGATTGGATGGAGAGAAGATGCTTCAATGCCTTACGGATATAGAGCACTGTGGATATCATGGACAGGGCTTTTATGAGATTGCCAAAGAGGCAGAACGAAAGGTTCAGTCAGATGACTATCTTTCTGCATTGGATTTGATTCTTTCACAAATTCAATCTTGATTCTCAATATTACATTGTGATAGAATATTTAAGTTATTATTAATTGAGATAGAGAAGGGATTGAAAATGAAGAGAGATACTTGGGCTTCAAGGACGACATTTATTCTGGCTGCTGTGGGCTCAGCGGTAGGTTTGGGAAATGCATGGCGTTTTCCGGGACTTGCGGCGAAGCATGGCGGCGGTACATTTCTATTGGTCTATTTAGTTGCACTTTTTCTGATTGGAATTCCGCTTCTGATGATGGAAGTGTCGATTGCAAGAAAGTTTCACAAAGGCGCAGGAGAATCCATGCGCGGAATCAGCAAAAAAATGGAATTTGTCGGATGGTCGGCAACAGCGAATGCCTTTGTGATTGTTACTTACTATGCGGTGGTATTCGCATGGGTTCTTTTGATGGTTGTCTATGCGCTGAAATTTGCCGGAATGACGGGTGATGCTGAGGCGGCTAGTAAAGTGTTTGAGAATGCGACACAGACTACATGGGACGTGACGGGCTATTCCATTCCCATACCGGTATTTATAGCGCTTCTGGTGGCATGGGCTGCGATTTATTTCTGTATTCGTAATGGCGCAAAAAGTGTTGGAAAAGTAGTAAAATATACGGTATTTCTTCCGGTGATTCTGCTTCTGATTATGGCGGTTAAGGGCTGTACCATGGACGGAGCAGCAGAAGGCTTGAAAATGTTTTTTATCCCGCAGGCGGAAGCATTTGCAGACCCGTCGTTATGGGTAGATGCGTTTGGACAAGTCTTCTATAGTTTGTCCATTATGATGGCGATTATGTTTGCCTATGGTTCCTATCTGGACGAAAGTGCGAATATTGCAGAGGATGTTATGATTATTGCATTGTCGGATGCGGCGGTAAGTGTGCTGTCCGGAATTGTTATGTTTTCTACCATGGGTGGTGTCGGTATGCTGGATTCCATTTCCTCATCCGGCATCGCAACGGCATTTATTATTTATCCGCAGGCAATTGTGAATCTGACCAGTATCGGTTGGGTGAATGCTTTATTTGGTGTCATTTTCTATCTGATGCTGGTGACCCTTGCTGTGGATTCTGCATTTTCCATTGTGGAAGGAGTATCCGCATCTGTATCGGACAAGTTTAAGTTAAATCCCAAGAAGACCACACAGGTCATCTGTCTGATTGCAGGTGTGATTTCCCTGATTTACACGACACGGGCAGGTGTGGCATGGTTGGATATCGTTGATAACTGGACGAACCAGATTAATCTGATTGTGATTGGCGTGCTGGAGTGTATTGCTGTTGGTTGGTGCTTTGATGTGGATAAGGTATTACAGCAGGTCAATCGCAATACCACCGGATTTAAGATGCCACGATTCTGGTTCCGGGCTTCTGTCCGCTTTATTGCACCGCTTACCCTTGCAGGGCTATTTGTGTGGAATCTTTACAATTTGTTTGCTGTTCAGGGTGGTCATTATGGCTATGCTTTGTGGGCAGAGGTGATTGGTGGATGGGTAGTTTCTGCACTGGTATTTTCCAGTGGATTCATCATTCGATTGGTTGTTAACCATAAGAAAAAGCATGGCTTTGTCGAGGAAGAGATTGTCTGGCTTGATGAGGATTCAGCTTCTGCCAATTCGTAGTTCTTATCCAATCTTACTTAGAACGAAAAAGGCTTCGCGATATGCTGTGGCCCGGAGTTTATCCGGGCTGGGCATAAGGCGGAGCCTTTCTGTGTCTATGTAACGATGCTGTTTTATGATTTGTGCGATGCAATGGTACGGAGAAATTGCTCCACCCAGGCTTGATACAGTGACGCATCAACACCATAGGAACCGGCGTGTTGGGCATTCGGCATAAAGTGAATTTCCTTGATACAGTCACTGGGGCAGGCTTCGAAAACCTGTCTGCTGTGTTCCGGCGGAATAAAGTCGTCCGCGTCGCCATGTATCAACATGAGAGGTACATGATTCTTTTGGACGGCATCTGCCGGAACCACGGAGAAAAAGTTACGATGGTAAATCAGCCGGTATAAAGTGTTTGCCACATGAACCATCCATTTGGGCATGTGGAACATCTGGCGTGCTTGATAATAGAGTAGTGTCCGCAAGTCGGCAAAGGGACAGTCGGCGATACAAAAGGCCAGATTCTGACGCAGCGCAAGAACCAACAGACTTGTGGCTGCACCAAGGCTTTCTCCATGAATGCCAAGTGTGATGGTATCGCCAAAACGGGCATACATGGCATCAATGACAGCGGCCAGATCGTGACTTTCTGCATCTCCCATGGAACAGTAGTGGTGCCGGTATTCATTTTCACCGTGATACCGTAGATCATACAGGTAAATATGAAATCCCAATTGATAGAAGATGTGTGCATACTTAATGCTGCCATGACGGTTATAACTGTAGCCATGGGTTAGGATGACATAGCGGCGTGAGTCGGGATCTTTGCCGGGCAAATATGTCCCGTGTAGGATCGTGCCGTCCGACGTTGTGATGTCCCAGGGCTCTTTTTCGTAGGAATCATAATCTCCCCAGTAATCATGCGCAAGTTCATGCTGTTTGGACTCTGCGAAATCGGTGCGATGGGGATGCGTGACATAACGCATCATAAAGAATCCGATCAGTATAATAAAAAAAATGATGACGCAGAGCAAAATTAGTTCAATCATAATGGTATATCCCCCTTATTCATTCTACCTGATGTGATGATTTTATTTTAAATCCCACAGAGAGAAAAAGCAATCATATCATGGCTTGCGAAGTTTGCACATTATGATAAAATGTGGTACTTTCAATGAGAAGGAAAACAGGTGATAGGGGTTGGGATAAGGAGTGAAAGATGGCTTACAAAATTGGAGATTTTTCATTTGATACACAAGAGGAGGCAATGGAGGCTCAGAAAGAGGCGCAGGCCATTGCCTATATTATGAAACAGATTGATATGGATCAGCCGCGGATGGCCTTGGAAGCCTATCGGCAGATGATACAGCAGGATTTGTTTCATACCAAATTAGGCATTGCTTTTCTGGCGGATATGCGTCGGCAGTTGGTGGAACTGCCCCAGATGCAAGGACAGGAGATTCCACAGGTTCCCGGGGTCAAAGAACCGGATTCGGAGGCGAAGAATTGGGCGTCGGCTGCAACATCAGTGCAGGATCAGACACCAGAGGAGAATTTGGCATCTGCGGATGACGCGGCACACCAAAAAGACATAATATACTATCGACGGATGGCGCATGTTTTGTTGGTGGCGTGTGTAACGATGCTGGCAATCATTATTGGAATGTTTATTATTAATCAGACCAGTAATCATCCCACCATCTTGAATTATGAGGAAAAGATTATCGACAAATATGCACAGTGGGAAGAGCAACTGGACCAGCGTGAGCAGGAACTGAATGAGCGTGAGCGTCAGTTGAATCAATGAAGGCGACATTTCACATTTTTGACATATTCTGTAGTTATGATGTGAACAGTGATAAGAATAATGCAACATAGAAAAGGATGAAAAATGGCTGGGAAAAAGATTTTGATAGCAGATGATGAGGCGCGTCTGCGCAAATTGTTATCTGATTATCTGGTAAGAGAAGGGTATGAGGTGCTGGAGGCTGCCGATGGTGAGGAAGCACTTGATATTTTTTACAGGGAAAAAGAACTGGATCTGTTGATTCTGGACGTGATGATGCCGGGGGTGGACGGATTTCAGGTGTGTCAGGAAGTGCGAGAGACATCGGACATCCCCATTGTGATGTTGACGGCCAAAAGTGAAGAGAATGATATTCTGAATGGATATGAAAATGGTGCGGATGAATATATTTCCAAGCCGTTCAGCCCGAAGGTGTTGGTGGCTCGGGTGAATGCCATCATTCGGAGAACCTGCGATGCCAAGCAGCCCAACAAAGAGACCATTGAAGCGGGAGGCATCGTGGTGGATAAGCGGGCGCATATCGTGACCATTGATGGCGAGGAAGTTGTGCTCAGTGTCAAGGAATTTGAACTGCTTACGTACTTTATGCAGAATGCGAATATTGCGTTGTCACGGGATAAGATTCTCAATGGCGTCTGGAATTATGATTATTTTGGTGATGCCAGAACTATTGATACACATGTGAAAAAGCTTCGTGCCAAATTAGGTGATAAGGGACAATATATCAAGACAATCTGGGGAATGGGGTATAAATTTGAAGTCGGAGAATAAGGTACACAGTATTAATCGACAAATGGCAGGAATTTACATTACGATTATTGTGCTTACGATTGGCATACCGCTTATCATGAATGTCTGTTTTCTTGGGTATTTCTATCGTCATGAAAAGGAACAGGCGATGATTTCTACCTTTGAACTAGTCAACCGTGCGGCGGTGTCCGGAAGTTTTCAGGACGATCAGTTTCAGGATGAATTGGAAAAGGCGCATGCGAATCACAGTATTTCCGTGGTTGTGATGGATTCTGCCGGCAACATTCTTTTGTCCACCTCGCAGGATACGGATGACATGTATTCTCAGTTGCTGTATGCGGTGTTTGGCAGTGGCCCCCAGACGGACAAGCCGTTCTGGCAAATGGGGGACAATTACATTATTCAACAGCAGGAAGATCATCGGTTGGGAGAGGATTATCTTGTTTTGTGGGGGACGCTGGACAATGGTAATCTGATTATGCTTCGGTCGGCCATTGAGGGGATTCGTGAAAGTACAGGACTGTCAAATCGATTTTTGATTATGATAGGTGTGGGGGCACTATTGATCAGTATTCTGGCGACATTGTTTTTGACCCGGCGGATCACCAAACCAATCATTGCCCTTACCGATTTATCAAAGCGCATGACGAATCTTGATTTTCAGGCGAAATATGTCAGTCAGAAAAACAAAAACGAAGTCGATGTGCTGGGAGAGCATATGAACGAACTGTCCCAGACGTTGGAGAAGACCATTCTGGAACTGAAACAGGCGAATCATGATTTACAGGAGGATATTGCGCTTAAGGAAGAAAATCAGAGGCGTCAACAAGAATTTATTGCAAATGTTTCTCACGAATTGAAGACACCCATTGCACTTATTCAGGGCTATGCAGAGGGGCTGGCGGAAGGTGTTTCCGATGACCAGGAAAGCAGAGAATATTATTGCGATGTGATTATTGATGAAGCGAAAAAGATGAATCGAATGGTCCTTTCCATGATTTCACTGAATCAGATTGAATCCGGCAACAGCCAGATGACGTACGATCATTTTGATATTGTGGAACTATTGAAAGGAATGTTACAGTCCATGCAGATTCTATTCGACCAGGAGGGGATTATCTGTGATTTCCCTTATACGGAACCGGTGATGGTTTATGCCGACGAATATGCGGTGGAACAGGTGGTTAATAATTATCTGAGCAACGCAATCCACTACGCAAAATATGACAAGCGGGTGGATGTCAAACTGGTCTGCGAAGGACAACGCGTACGCATTAGCGTATTTAATACCGGTGATCCGATTCCGCAGGAAAGTATTGGGCAAATCTGGGATAAGTTCTATAAGGTGGATAAGGCGCGTACTCGGGAATATGGCGGCACCGGAATCGGCCTTTCTCTGGTAAAGGCAATCATGGATAGTTTGAAGCAGAATTACGGTGTCTATAACCATGAAAATGGAGTGGAATTCTGGTTTGAATTAGAGTGTTAAATTCCGAAAATACCGAAATTTATGTTGAATATTGCGAATAAGAATGATAACATTATATTAAATATAGAAAAATAATATGTGCAAGGAGCGCAATATGAAATACAACAAACAGATGCTCTGTGTCATGTTGCTGTGCGTATGTCTTGCATTGTCCGGTTGTGGCTCTCTCTATGAGATGACGGAGAGTGAGGAGAATCAGATCGTTCTATACTCTGCCAAGATTGTATCCAAGTATAATCGAGCGCAGGAAAAGGGGTATAGTTATGTGAATGAGGAGACCAAAGCATCAGCCCAGGAGGAGACCGCAGATCCGTCGGATACGGAAGAGCCGACGCAGGAGAATGTCGATGAGTCAGTGACACTGACCGAGGCCATGGGGTTGGACGGCGTGTCGTTTACCTATCAGGGGTATGATGTGACGACTACGTATCAGACCAGCGATATTGCAATTCCTGATGCAGGGGCCGGTTATGTGTACGTGTTGCTACATATACAGTTGGCCAACACATCGGGGCAGGACATGATGATTGATTTGATTAATCATCCGGTGACATATCAGTTATGTGTCAATGGTGATGTGACGGTAGAGGGATTGACAACGCTATCTATGGCTGATCTGTCTACATATTATAACAAGGCGTTTGCTGCAGGAACTACGGATGATACGGTATTGCTGTTTCAGGTTTCAGAGAATGTGGCATCACAGATTTCAGATCTGATGCTTCAGGTGACGAAGGACGGACAGACCAATTCGGTTCGATTATAATACAAATTGCCTATAAGGCTGTTGGGAGGAAAAGGTATGGACACAAATATTTTACTTGAGTCAGGGACGAACGAGTTAGAGATTTTAGAGTTTAAGGTTGCGGACAACCATTACGGCATCAATGTGGCTAAGATTCGAGAGATTCTATTATATCAGCCGGTGACACCGTTGCCGAATTCTCATCCTTGTGTAGAGGGAATATTCATGCCGAGAGATACCATGATTTCCGTCATTAATCTGCGCAAGTGCTTGAACATCACAGAACCGGCAGAGACGGATGGTTTATTTATCATCACCAATTTCAACAAGTTAAATACCGCATTCCACGTGGATGAAGTGCTTGGTATTCACCGTGTTTCCTGGGAAGACATTATCAAGCCGGATGCAACTATCAGCGCAGATGATTCGGCAGTCTCCACCGGTGTTGTGAAATTAGGAGAGAAGTTGGTTGTTATCCTTGATTTTGAGAAGATTGTATCGGATATTAATCCTGAGACAGGTCTTAAGGTCTCAGACATGGAGAACTACGAAGAAAAGGATCGCAGTCATTCTCCGATTATGATTGCAGAGGATTCGCCATTATTAAGTAAGTTAATCTGTGAATGTCTGCGCAAGGCAGGATACACGAATTTGAATGTGAATATGAACGGACAGGAAGCCTGGGATAAGTTGTGTGAAATGAATCAGCGAGGAACAGTCCTGGACGATGTTCACTGCATCATAACCGATATTGAGATGCCACTTATGGATGGTCATCGTTTGACAAAACTTGTAAAAGAACATGATGTGATGAAGAACATTCCGGTTGTTATCTTCTCCTCACTGATTAACGAAGAGATCAGAATTAAGGGAGAATCGCTTGGAGCGGATGCGCAGTTGACAAAGCCAGAGATTGGCAAGTTGGTTTCTGCCATTGATGGCTTAATTGAGAAGTATGAGGCGAGCCACAAATAATATAACAGTTTTTCTAAGGGATGTGCATTGTCACATCCCTTATCTGTAACCAATTTGGAGGTAACACTTTGGCTAATTCAGAAGATTATTTAGATGGACTGCTTAACTCGGTGCAGAATGTTCGGAAAGATGTTTCACTGGCAGAGGAGCAGGCAGAGGAGAATCGAAGATTACGGGAAGAACAAAGGAATCGGATTCGCCCGGAAGATGATTTTATGGAGGCGAGCGGATTGAATCATTATACTCCGGAGAAATCTACCCACAGCAATCTGCGGAAAGTTTTTTCGGAGGATGATTTTTTGCGTAGATTTGAGGAAGAGTTGGAAGACGATTCACAGGATGCAGATGCATTTTTGCGGGATTTTGAGGAGGAACTCTCCCGTGATGAACTGGCATTTGAACAGGAATTGTCCCAGGATGAGGATGCGGACGAGGATATCCAGACACAGGAACAGGAAGCAGGCGCAGCCTCTTTTTTGGACAATATAGAACAGATTGTCAATCAGGCAAAGGAACAGATTGAGCAGGGCGAGCCGCCGCTGGAGACAGAACTGACGCAAGATCATGTGTTGGATTCCACAGAATCGCAGGAGGATGAGATTGATGATTTGCCGGATATCTCTATGGATGATGGCGCCGATGACCTTCTGCCATTAGAGGAATTCTCACCGGATGAGTTGGATGCGCAATTTGCAGATACAGACGACAATCCAGAGGAGCCGATGCAGACGACCGGTTCAGAAGAAGAGATGGATGTGCCGGTGATGACGGATGAGGAGGATGACGAGGTTGATCTGATGGATCTGCTTTCCGGGGATGCCGACTTGGATGATATCAGTTCGCTGCTTGAAGCGGATGAGAATCATATTGAACTGGAGGAATCACAACAGGAGTATGAGACTCAGGTAGCGGCAGAACAGTCGCAGGAAGCCTCGGATGAGGAACGTTCCGGTTCTGATGATGCTTGGGGTGCTGAGAGTGGTAAATTCAATCTCGGCGCTTTGATAGATAAGATAAAATCCATCTTTAGCCGAAATAAGAAGGAAGATGGTGAAGCAGAAAAGGTCTTAGATATTTCTTCCGGAGAAGGGGATAATCTTTCTCAAGAAAATCTGGAAATTCTCAAAGATCTTGCAGATGCAGACAAGAAGGCGGCAGAGAAAAAGAAGCCGAAAAAAGAAAAGAAACCGAAGGAACCCAAGGAGAAGAAGCCAAAGAAGGAACGGGTTAAAAAAGAAAAACCACCCAAACCGCCGAAGGAGCCGGATAATTCTCCGAAGATTCCCGGCAAAGTGATTTTCGTATTTCTCTTGTTGGGTGTTACTTTTGTCATTTTGGTGACGCTTGGTCAGCAGATGATGGGGTATAAGTTATCCCTTTCCGATGCAAGAAGTGCATACAATAAAGGTGATTATTTGGCCGCATATGATGAACTTATGGGACTGGAACTGAAAGAAGAAGATAGTGATTTGTTCCGTAAAGCACGTCTCCTTGGAGATTTGCAGAAACGACAGGAAGAATATCAGACGTTCATGCAGACAGAAATGTATGAGTTCGCCTTGGATTCCCTGGTGACCGGTGTTGCCCGCTACGAAGAAAATAAAGATGAGGCATCGGAACTTGGTATTGAGACCGAATATCAGACAATGGGCGAAGAACTTGTGCGATTGTTACAGGATCAGTTTGGCGTTTCCATGGATGACGCAGTCGACCTATATAAATGCAACCGCGAGGATTACTCGATTCGTCTGGATGCAATTATCGAAGAATTACATTTTAACTAGCAGAAAGGGACAGCAATGATAGCAATTCTGGATTATGATGCCGGCAATATCAAAAGTGTAGAAAAAGCATTTAATCATTTGGGGGAAGAGACGGTTCTGACAAGGGATTACCATGAGATTCTTCGCGCTGACAAGGTTGTGCTGCCGGGGGTCGGTTCTTTTGGTGACGCCATGGCGCATTTGAAGCATTATGAATTGGATAAGGCAATCTGTGATGTGGTGGCGGACGGCAAACCGTTTCTGGGTATTTGTCTGGGATTACAACTGTTGTTTCAGGAGAGTGAGGAATCGCCGGGGGTGGAAGGTCTTGGCCTTTTGCCTGGACGGATTATCCGTATTCCGGAGGCTCCCGGATTGAAAATTCCGCATATCGGTTGGAACTCACTGGAATTTCCGTCAGAAGGCAGACTGTTTGCCGGCGTGGAAGAAGGCGCGTATGTCTATTTCGTTCATTCCTATTATTTGCAGGCACAGCAGCCTGCTATTGTTAAGGCGACTACTTCTTACGGGGTGTCCATTCATGCATCGGTGGAGAAAGACAATCTGTTTGCATGCCAATTCCATCCGGAAAAAAGCAGCGCTGTTGGAATGCATATATTACAGAATTTTGCGGATTTGTAGGAGAGAGTGATGTTTACAAAACGAATTATCCCTTGTCTGGATGTGAAGGACGGGCGTGTAGTCAAAGGTGTTAATTTTGTTGATTTGAAAGATGCCGGAGATCCGGTGGCGATTGCGGCGGCTTATGACAAGGCCGGAGCCGATGAGGTGGTGTTTCTTGACATTACAGCGTCCAGCGATCATCGGAATACGGTGGTGGATATGGTGCGCCAGGTGGCTGCCAATGTATTTATTCCGTTTACCGTAGGTGGTGGTATCCGGTCGGTAGAAGATTTTCGGGCACTTTTGCGTGAGGGCGCAGACAAGATTTCCATTAATTCTTCTGCTATCAATGATCCTCGTCTTATTGCAGATGCTGCGGATAAGTTTGGCAGTCAGTGTGTTGTTGTTGCCATTGATGCTAAACGTCGGGCGGATGGCAGTGGTTGGAATGTCTACAAGAATGGTGGACGGATTGATGTGGGATGGGATGCGGTTGCATGGGCCAAAAAAGCAGAACAACTTGGGGCCGGCGAGATTCTTCTTACCAGTATGGACTGTGACGGGACGAAAGCGGGATATGATATTGAACTGACACGTACCATTGCACAACAGGTGTCTATTCCGGTGATTGCTTCCGGCGGTGCAGGGACAATGGAACATTTCTATGACGCTTTGACGGAAGGACAGGCGGACGCAGCACTTGCTGCTTCTTTGTTCCATTACAAAGAATTGGAAATCAACACATTGAAAGAATATCTGGAAGGCCGGGGCGTTCCGGTCAGAAGATAAGATACAAAGGAGGATTTGCAGATGCCTGCAATTTCCAATGACTGGCTAAAGCCCTTAAGTGAGGAATTTAGCAAGCCATATTACAAAAAATTATATCAGACGGTATGTCAGGAATATGCAGCGGGTCCAGTGTTTCCGCCGGCGGACGATATCTTTAATGCGTTTCATTTGACGCCGCTGGCTGATGTCAAGGTAGTGATCATCGGACAGGATCCTTATCATAATTATAATCAGGCGCATGGGCTCTGCTTTTCCGTTCGACCGTCGGTGGAGATTCCACCCTCCTTGTTGAACATCTATAAGGAGTTACAGGATGATCTGGGGTGTTATATCCCGAATAACGGCTATCTGGTGAAATGGGCAAAGCAGGGAGTGCTACTTTTGAATACGGTATTGACGGTGCGGGCGCATCAGGCCAATTCCCATCAGAATATCGGCTGGGAAGAGTTCACAGATGCAGTGATTCGCATTGTGGATGAACAGGATCAGCCCATTGTATTTCTCCTTTGGGGGAGACCGGCACAGATGAAAAAACAGTTGCTTACCAATCCGAATCATTTGATTCTGGAGGCACCGCATCCGAGTCCTCTTTCCGCGTATCGTGGTTTTTTTGGCTGTAAGCATTTTTCCAAGACCAATGAGTTTTTGGTGAGCCATGGCAGGGAGCCTATTGACTGGCAGATTGAGAATATCGTATAATTAAGGTAGTAGAAGGAACAAGTTTAGGGTTATTTTTCCTGACAATTGATCCGATGACTATGATACAGGGATGTGTTTTTGTTTCAAAGGAGTGATGGATATGAAGATGACAATTTCGTCCTATGATTCTTCCAGTATCAGTACATTGTTCGCCAGTCTGAACAGCAGTCGGTCCACATCGTTTAACAGCAATATCAGTTCTATGACGGGACTGCTCAGCGAGTACAACAGTATCAAGACCGGGTCGTATTACAAACTGTTGAAGAATTATTATAGCGGAGAACGTTCCAATGATACCAGCGTATCAGACGACAAGACCCAGAACAATGCAGAAGCATATAAGAAGCAGTTGTCGGAATTGAAGACAGATGCGACGAATCTTTATGATGCTGCGAATGCTCTGCTGGATAAGAGTTCCGATGCATTGTTCCGCAAGGTGGAGCAAAAGGATGCCCAGGGGAATACATCCTACGGGTATGATACGGATAAAATTTATCAGGCTGTCCAGACTTTTGTCGATGGTTACAATCAGATGATCAAAAGCGGCGGGGATGCTACGGTAAAGGGAGTACGTACTTCCGTATCCAGTATGATACAGACCACAGCGGTGAATGAATCGCTGCTTAAGAGTGTGGGGATTACCATCGGCAGTGATAATCAGTTGTCCATTAATGAGGATACGTTTAAGAAGTCGGATATGACGGTGGCAAAATCACTGTTCCAGACATCGGGAGCCTATGGTTATCAGATTGCTTCCAAAGCATCTATGGTGCGCAGTACGGTATTGGCTGAGGCGTCCAGTGGTAATTATACAAGCACCGGTACGTTGTCCATGAACGATTTGATGAATTCCTATAATTCCTATATCTAATTTAATCAGGCGAAGGCGTGTTGCCCTCCATCGTTTGGATACGGTGGAGGGTTCTTATTTTGTTACTTATAAATAGCACCGGTATCATAAGCGACACTAATTAGTCCTATAAGCAAAACATCATAGTAAAATGTCGGATAATGGGATATAATGAATACGTCGGATGCCCTTGTATGACATGGCATTCACGAGAATCAGAGTGATAAATGATTTTAGGAGGTAATTTCATGGAACTGTTATCATTGGAACGGGAGTTGCAGGGAAATTCGTATCCGGGACGAGGAATTGTTATTGGTAAGACGCCGGATGGAACCAAAGCGGTATGTGCTTATTTTATTATGGGGCGTAGCGAAAACAGCCGTAACCGTGTCTTCGTAGAAGACGGGGAGGGGATTCGTACGCAGGCGTTTGATCCGTCCAAACTCAGTGATCCAAGTCTGATTATTTATGCGCCGGTTCGTGTACTGGGCAACAAGACGATTGTAACCAATGGAGATCAGACCGACACGGTGTACGATCTGATGGACAAGCAGATGACATTTGAGCAGGCACTCCGGACCAGAGAGTTTGAGCCGGACGGTCCGAATTACACTCCTAGAATTTCCGGTATCATGCACATCGAAGACGGTACCTATAATTATGCAATGTCTATTTTAAAGAGCAATAATGGCAATCCGGCGGCATGTAATCGTTATACCTTTGCATACGAGAATCCGGTAGCCGGTGAGGGACATTTTATTCATACCTATATGTCAGATGGCAATCCGCTTCCAAGTTTCGAGGGAGAGCCAAAACTGGTAGCGATGGAAGACGACATGGATGTCTTTACGGAACATGTATGGAATAGCCTGAATTCAGACAATAAGGTTTCTTTATTTGTCCGGTATATTGACATCGCAACCGGTTCTTACGAGACAAAGATTGTGAACAAGAATCAGTAGAAGAGAAGGGAGTCGAAAATCATGCAGGAATTAGAATTAAAATATGGATGCAATCCGAATCAAAAGCCATCCAGAATCTATATGGAAGACGGTGAACTGCCCATCAAAGTGCTTTGCGGTAAGCCGGGATATATTAATTTTCTTGACGCATTTAACGGTTGGCAGTTGGTAAAAGAGTTGAAAGCGGCAACGGGATTACCGGCGGCAACTTCATTTAAGCACGTGTCACCGGCCGGTGCGGCGGTTGGCCTGCCGCTTTCCGATGTCGAGAAAAAAATCTACTGGGTAGATGACATGGACATTGAATTTACACCGATTGCCAATGCCTATGCCAGAGCCAGAGGTGCAGACCGTATGTCTTCATTTGGTGATTTCATTTCTTTATCGGATGTCTGCGACAAAGCCACAGCCATGATTATTAAACGTGAAGTGTCGGATGGTGTGATTGCGCCGGGGTATACCGAGGAAGCATTGGAGATTTTAAAGCAAAAGAAGAATGGGAATTACAATGTCATAGAGATTGATCCTACTTATGTTCCCAAGCCGATTGAGCGCAAGGAAGTGTTTGGGATTACCTTTGAGCAGGGGAGAAATGAACTGGTGATTGATGAGAATTTCTTCTCCAATATTGTGACAGATTGTAAGGAATTACCACAACAGGCTAAAGTGGATCTGGCAATCGCAATGATTACGCTGAAATATACACAGTCCAATTCGGTATGTTATGCCAAAGATGGTCAGGCCATCGGTATTGGTGCCGGACAGCAGTCGCGTATTCATTGTACCAGATTGGCAGGAAGCAAGGCAGACAACTGGTTCCTTCGTCAGTCGCCGCAGGTACTTGGCTTGCAATTTGTTGATGGTATCAAGCGTGCAGATCGGGACAACGCCATTGATTTATATATTGGTGAAGATTATATGGACGTTCTGGCAGATGGCGCGTGGGAGAATATCTTTAAGGTGAAGCCGGAAGTGTTTACGCGGGAAGAGAAGAGAGCATGGCTGGATCAGATGACAGGCGTTGCCTTAGGCTCCGATGCGTTCTTCCCCTTTGGAGATAATATTGAGCGTGCACATAAGAGCGGCGTGCAGTATGTGGCGCAGCCGGGCGGTTCCGTTCGGGATGACAATGTGATTGCTACCTGTAACAAATATGGTATGACCATGGCTTTTACAGGAATCCGTTTGTTCCATCACTAATCATATTCTTATTTCACATTTTTTGGACGAAAAGCAACAGGCTTAGCCGGGAGATGATCTCCGGGGCTAAGCCTGTCTCTGTTGTGGCAACGATTTGGTTTCTCACGGTTGCGGTGAAAATTTTCTGGTATATTCTGTGGGATAGAGGTGATGCGTCTTGGCACTTAGCGCACTACGGTATAAATCGGCAGCATACACATCTTTTTGTAGCATATGGTAAGCAGCTTCGGATAAAATGATATCTGCATCTTTTGGGGTTGTAAGAAGCGGCACAGAACCACATTCCTTGATCTGTGACAAAAGCCTTGTGCCTCGTTCATTCACCCCAAGAATGCGCAGATACGGAACAATGTCAGCCGGATGGTAACCGTTGTTTCGGTCAGGCAGATCCTGCGTGCTAATATTCAGTAAAATGTGACACAGGATACGAGAAATTCGAGTGTGTGTTATATTTTTTGTCTTTAATTCTTCACAAAAAGAATCGAAACTTGCATACAAATGTCGAATACGCAAGATTTTATTCGAAATATCCTCATTGCAGTCGAAAATGTCAGAAAAATCTTCTCTGGAAAGGAGTGCATATACAAGCATGGATGAAATGTCCTGAGGGGACAAATATTCGTTACCATCCAGTAATTGCCGAATGTTTTCCTGTATCTCACTGGGGTGTTGCGCTAGGATTGTCGCCGGATTGCCAGATGAAATATCACCATCTTTTGATAAAATGGCCTTACGGATTGCTGTAGCGGAGGCGATAGGCGCGCCAAGAGATTCGTTATGATATCCACAGCCCCGACGTTTAAGGCATACCGGCTCCATGGTAGAATTCAGACGAAGCAGTGCTTTCATGTATTCCACCGCCAGAATATTGTTGGGAGATGCCAGCAAAGCCTCGTATTCGGGGTGGCACAGTGCAGTGGCGCGTGCTGCCGCAAAAGATTGTCCTTGCTGTAGTGCTTGTTGTAACTTTTCCCGATATTCCGGTGGCTCATCTATAAGGATAGATGCAATTTCTTTGAAGGACTCCAGAGCATCTGCTTCGCAGCCGAATAGCAGGTTGTCTACGATGCCGGTATTCTGTAAGGTGCTGACACCGCCGGTGGCAAAGATTTCTGCACTTGCCGTGGCATAGATAACAGGTAGTTCCAGCACCAGATCTGCACCACAGGTAAGTGCATGAGAGGCGCGGGTGTATTTATCAAACAAAGCGGGTGTGCCACGTTGGGTGAAGGGACCACTCATGACAACGACGCAGTAGTCTGCCCCCAGCGTCTCCTTGGCATACCGCAATTGATAGGCATGTCCTAAATGAAATGGATTGTACTCTGCAATAATTCCAACGACTTTCATATGCGCTCCATAGATAATTGTGATGTTATTATCATATCATAAATCATGGTTTCGATACAAAATAATTATGTTGCGTTTCACCCTCCGAGCGGCTGCGAATCACAGCTATGTATTGAAATAAATTCAAGAGGGTGACTTGTACCACCCAATAATTGAGAGTATAATTAAGGTAATTGTCGAAGGAAGATTTTGACAGCGAAAGAAATAAGAAATAAGAGAGGGATAACATTATGAACGTTTTGGTAATTAACTGTGGAAGTTCATCTCTGAAATATCAGTTGATTGACTCAGAGAGTGAAGCAGTTCTTGCAAAGGGACTTTGTGAGAGAATCGGTATTGATGGTAGACTGGTATATCAGAAGACCGGATTAGATAAGGAGATTACAGAAGCCGATATGCCTACCCATAAGCAGGCGATTCAGATGGTGATCGATGCTTTAGTGAATCCGGCAACCGGTGCGATCAAGAGTCTGGAAGAGATTGATGCGGTAGGACATCGTGTGGTTCACGGTGGTGAGAAGTTCGCATCTTCTGTAGTGTTGACGGAGGAAGTGTTGGCAGCAATTGAAGAGTGCAATGATCTGGCACCTCTTCACAATCCGGCCAATCTGATTGGCATTAATGCATGTAAAGAATTGATGCCATCGGTACCTATGGTAGGTGTATTTGATACGGCATTTCATCAGACAATGCCGAAGAAGGCATATTTATATGGACTTCCTTATGAATACTATGAGAAGTACAAGGTGAGAAGATATGGTTTCCACGGTACAAGCCATAGTTTTGTATCCAAGAGATGTGCAGAGTACCTTGGCTTGAATCTGAAAGATTCTAAGATCATTGTTGCACATCTGGGCAATGGTGCTTCCATCAGTGCGGTATTAAATGGAGAATGTGTGGATACGTCCATGGGACTGACCCCATTGGAAGGTCTTGTAATGGGAACGCGTTCCGGTGACATCGATCCTGCAATCATGGAGTTCATTGCCAAGAAAGAGAATCTGGACATTGAGGGTGTGGTGAATGTCCTCAATAAGAAGTCCGGTCTTTCCGGAATGACAAAAGGTGGTTCCAGCGATTTCCGTGATTTGCAGGCTGAAATCAAGGAAGGTAACGAACTTGCCGCAGTAGCAGTGGACGTATTCTGTTATCGCGTTGCCAAATATATCGGTTCTTATGTGGCTGCCATGAACGGTGTGGATGCCATTGCATTTACTGCCGGTATTGGTGAAAATGTTGCGCTGGTTCGTCGCAAAGTATGTGAGTATCTGGGATATCTTGGAATTACGATTCAGGAAGAACTCAATGAGAAGACGTTTGGCGATGAAGTGACACTTTCCACCACGGATTCTAAGGTGAAGGTGTGTGTCATCCCCACCAATGAAGAACTGGCAATTGCACGGGAGACAGTTGCACTGGTGAAATAGAAAAAGTTATTGACAAGCAGAGGGTATCTATGTATAATTGATTGAGTGTGAATAGGAGAGACTATGAAATTAGATGTTTTAGATATCATTTCTACTGCAGATAAGAAGAGCGAAGTAACTGTGCAGGCAGATATGACCATGTTCACTTGTGCTGCAGGAGCATTTCCTATTACAGGTATTAAGCCATTCAATTTATGTCTGACAAATGATAACAAT
>CAMAKU010000008.1 GCA_945836255.1 uncultured Roseburia sp.
AATTGTTTGGGAATGATATGTGTCCACGCCTCTGCCGTAAAAGAGCGATTCATCCCCGGTGCGATATTCGCTGCCATCATCGCTGCTTCAATCAAAAAAGTACCACTTCCGCAAAAGGGATCCACCAGAATCCGGTCCTTACGCCAAGGGGTCAGAAGAATCAAAGCTGCCGCCAGCGTCTCGGAAATCGGTGCCTTGCTTGTCCAGGTACGATAGCCGCGCTTGTGTAACGGCTCGCCTGACGTATCCAGCGCCACCGTCACTTCATCTTTCAATAAGAAGACACGCGCCGGAAAAGGTGCGCCATCCTCAGCAAACCAATCCACATGATACGTCATTTTCAATCGATCTACCATGGCTTTCTTGCCAATGGACTGAATGTCGGAAGCACTGAACAATTTGCTCTTTACCGAAGACGCCTTCGTCACCCAGAACTTCCCGTTCTCGGGAATCCACTGCTCCCACGGCAGAGCCTTCATTCCTTCATACAATTCGTCGAATGTGGTGGCCGAAAACCTGCCAATCTGTATCATCACGCGCTCCGCTGTACGCAGGAAAATATTTGCCCGACATACCGCCTCCGCATCTCCCTCAAAGGTCACGCGGCCGTCTTCCACACGCGTAATCTCATAGCCAAGATCGTAAATCTCCCGCTTCAATACGGCTTCCATGCCGAAATGACATGGCGCAATCAGTTGTATGGTATCCATATATCATCAACCTTTCTACCCTTATAACCATCCTGTCCCTAGGAATACTTCCATCTTATCTTTTCTAAAAATGTGTGTCAATCCATTCGACAACAAAGATTGAGTTTATAAAAATTTTATATTTTTTTTGTTGCAATATGGATAAACATCCTTTACAATAAGGATTGTAAAAGGTAGTTTCCTTTTACACCCCTTATTAATTATTTATACTCCCCTCAAAAAAGACCGAGAATTCGGTCTTTTTTACTTTTCCTGTATATGATCTCGGATACGATTTGCGAAAGCAGAGTTTCCATTATTTACCAAATATTTCGATACATAATTCAGGTACAAGAAAAGGCAGCCCCATCGGACTGCCCAATTACATACTATATCATCCATTCTCTATGCATACACATCGATCTGTGACCCGATCATCGCGTATCCGCTTCCTTGCATATCTCCCTGATATGAAGTCGTCGTCCCTTCAAACGCCGATGCAATGGCATTGTACGCCTGCTCCATCTTCTGGGAAGCCTGTACATGAGAAACGGCTTGCTCAGCAATCTGTGCATTAGGATACTGAACCGGCTGTGCGCCGCCTACCAATGCGCCTGCCTGCTGCACGGACTCCTCATAGACCGAAGAAACCGCAGACTGATTCGTCACGGAATAGTTGTGAGGACGAATCTGTGCGTATGAAGTTGTGGATGCCGCACTCATACGGCCGACTGATAATGCCATAGTAAATCCTCCACTACCTTTCCTATTATAACAGAATCTTTGGATAAAGCAACGGATTTTGTAAAATTTTCAGAAATCTGGCACTATTTTTTGATTTTTTGTATAATGTAGAAAATCGACGCAACAAGGAGACGAACCCATGAAGATCAGAATCTACACCATGACACACCGCCCATTCCATGTCCCGTCAGACCCTATGTATCAGCCACTGCAAGTGGGACGTGCCACCCATGAGGATCTTGGCTATCCGGGGGATGACACCGGCGACAATATCTCGGCGCTCAACTGCTTTTACAGCGAACTCACCGGCGTCTACTGGATATGGAAAAATGTTACCGACGTGGATTATGTGGGTGTCTGTCATTACCGCCGCTATCTGCTCAACGATCGTGGTCTCATCTTTACAAAAGCAGAGTTGGAGCATCTTCTGGAAGAATATGATATGCTGACCTCTAAGAAACTGACCCTGAACTTCTCCTATGCGTACGGATTCGGCGAGAATCATTCTCCACGCGATCTTGCGGTGGCAGATGAGGTCATCCGCGACCTCTACCCGGACTTTTATCCGCTTTATCACAAGCGGGTGCAGGAAAACCACACCTACTTCGGCAACATAATGATCTGCTCCAAACAATGCTTTGATGCATACTGCCAATTTTTATTTCCCATATTTGAACAGATGCACCAGCGGCTGGATCTGTCTTCCTATGACGACTATCACAAACGGCTCTATGGATTTCTCTCCGAATTTCTGCTCATGGTCTGGTGTGAATATCAGAAGCTCCGTATCAAAGAATGCAAAGTCGGACTCATCGGCGAAAAAAAAGAGACGAAAGAAACCATCCGCCTCTTAGCCGATTATTTTTCCCGAAAGGATATTGCCGGAGCAAAAGAATATTTCCTGTCCGTACAACAACAGCGCCCGGACATTCTGATGGAGGCATCCGACATCCATGGTCATTTGCATCTATGCCTGCAGGCCATCTCCACTGCCGAATACGAACAGGATGCTTATGGTAAGATCCTCCTGCCCATAGATTTACCCTTTGGTGAACTCATGGAATTACTATCCTCCCTCAACGCTACCATATGCCGACTCCGTGTCCCACATCAGGAAGTGGAACGCAACCGCTCTACTGCTGCACTTCTGGCAAATCCGCTCCTCAGCGATTATGCCATTGCCATCAGTCTGTTGCTCTATTGTCCGGTTCCAGAAGACCGGGCACTGATCCGTGATACCATCCGGCAGTTATATCACCGTCAAATCCCGGATTTACAGCATTCCTAACGGCTCCGGCCCACACTGTCCCCGGATACGGGGCTACGCACCGAATACTTCTGTCAGGATACTCACATATTCCTGATAGCAGGGTGTATCGGACAATTCCGAAAGCACCTTGGCCACCGTATGATAATACCACGACTGTTCTGCTTCATCGGTCATATTGAACTTATTCCAGATATCCTTGCCAATCTTGCGAAAATCACGCTGGCTGGCACGCATGTTGGAGAGTTTGTCCGCCAGCATAATCATCTTTGCCTCACGGGGCGCACTGACCACTTTTTCCAACTGTTCCTGTTTCCGAATCTTCCACGTCTCGCTTTTGGGCTGTCCTTCCCGTTTATTCTCGGATTCATGAGCGACAAACATAGCAATCCGCTCACCAAATTGTTCCCGGATGTCCTCCAGCGTATACGACGTATCTTCCACCACATCATGGAGCGCTGCTGCTGCGATCACCTCATTGTCCGTCGTCATGGAAGCCACCAGCATCATGGTCTCCATGGGGTGTGCAATATAAGGAACCGCGCTTCCCTTGCGGGTCGCCCCTTTATGGGCATGAGCGGCAAACTGAATCGTCTGCTCAATGACGGAAAATGGCTTCGCGCGCTCATCATCCGGCAGATAATCCGGGAACTCCCGGGTCATTCCGGCAAGAATCAAACCCTCGATACGCTGCTGCTGTTCCTCAGGAGTGCGGGGCTCGTCATTGACTTCCACCAGATCGTAATACCAACACTCCGGTTCCTCTGTCATGCCGCCAAACCGGGAGAAACCGCCGAACAACGGACAGTTGCGGCAATAGCAGTATCCTTCGCCGAGAACGGTATGCAGTGCCCTGCAATAATAATTGCCGGCATTGTCACAAGATGCTACATGGCTGGTCAACACGTACTGTAACCCGGTATTTTTCTCCATCTTTCCTGTCATTGATACTCCTTCCACATAAATCATGTTTTATCCTACGTAGGTATCTCCAATCCCATGGAAAGCGGTGGCAATCCCGTTAGCGCCAACGCTCCAGGACTTCTTTTACCATAGCATAATCCAGCGGCTTTGCCAGATGTTCATTCATACCCGCTCTCTGAGATGCAATCATATCTTCGGTAAAGGCATTGGCAGACGTGGCAATAATCGGAAGTGCAGCGTCACTGCGGTTCATGGCACGAATCAGTTTGGTCGCCTCATAACCGTTCATCACCGGCATCTGGATATCCATAAAAATCATATCATAATACCCTTCTTGGGAGGAGGCGAATTTGTTTACTCCTTCTTTGCCATCCACTGCTGTATCTGTGGTAATTCCCAGACTGGACAACATCTCAGCGACAATCTCACGATTAATCTCATTATCCTCCACCAACAATACCCGCCGCTGTTCTCCGGTCTGCTGGTCATTTGCCCGGCGGGACGCCTGCGATGCCCTGTCCTCCTGCGCCACCGATGGTAATTGTTCCGCCTTCGGATGTTTCAAAAAGACGGTTATGGTAAAGGTACTGCCCACGCCCACCTGGCTGTCTACCTTAATATCTCCATGCATACTCTGTGCAATGCTGCGGGCGATAGTCATCCCAAGGCCATTGCCGCTGGCCTTCTTCATCCGTTGATCCTTAATACGGAAGAAGGGTTCAAAGATCTTCTCCTGATACTCTTTGGCAATGCCGATACCCGTATCCCGGATGATGATCTCATAGGCATATACCCCCTGCTTGACACAGCGCTTTTCCCGAAGAACCATCCAGATTTTTCCGCCATCCGGCGTATATTTAATGCTGTTACTGAGTATATTGGTGATTAACTGCTGCATTTTCAAGCGGTCGCCCGCCACACGGGTATGTGACACATCCGTTGTATCCACCACCACTTCCTGCTGCCGCCGATCCATCTTATTCATAAGCATATTGCCACAGGAGGTCAGTACTTCCACCAGATCATAGTCTGTATACTCATGCTCTTTTTCCGCCGCATCCGTCTCTTCCCGGCTGGACTCCAGAATATCATTCACCAGATCGGACAGGTAGCGGCTGGACTCCCGAATCTGATTCAGACATTCCCGCAGTTTCTCCGGATCATCCAAATGCTCCATGGCAATCTCCGTCATACCGATAATGGTGCTAAGCGGCGTGCGAAGATCATGGGACATGTAAGATAAGAAGACGTCTCTGGTATGATTGGCAAGCGTGGCATCCTGCAACGCCCGCATCATCATATTGCGGGACTGAAACAACTCGTCCACCGTACGCAGTGAAATAACCCACTGCTTGTCCCCCTGCTCTGTCTGCGTATTCACACGAACTTCCTGACACCAGACAATACCATTATCCTTCGTCAGCATGCGATAGGCGTACTCCTTCCCATCCCCGTCCGACTGGCTGTCCGCGAATTGTACATAATCTTCCTGATAGATAAAATTGACGGCTTTTCCCTCCGTCGCTTCGATAAATTCGTGGTAGGTATATCCTAAAATATCCAAAGCGAACTGACTGATAAATTCTACCGGACATCCCTCTTCATACGTCCCACACACGATCCCCACCGCGTAGTTTTCCCGTAGCAACCGATCCACGATGGCCTGTTTGTCGTTGGCCAGTTTCCCCCGGGTGGCATCCGTGTAAAATATTTTTTCCTCATAGTAAGAAGTATTCCCCATAATAACTCCTTTATTGTAAAAACCTCTGGTATGAAACCATTATACATGATTCCCCCCGTCTTCGGTTACACTATTTACACAAATCCGGTCAAAGGAGGCCTTTTATCGACATAAAATGACGAATTTTCATTTTTCCATTGACAGAATCTCTCCGATAGTTTATATTGATACTACGACAGACGTAGCAACGTCAGTCAATGTAACGTCAGTTGTAGTACGACAGACAAAGTATTCCGCAGGAATTATTTTTGCTCTGCCTTTGACGACGCAACAAGGAGGTAGTATATGATATGACGCAGATCAGCAGTGACGTGATTCGTGGTTACAACGACACCATGATCCTTTATCTGTTATTGGATGAACCTTCTTACGGTTATGAGATTTCCAAGCAGATCAAGGCACTATCCGATGAGAAATACTGCATCAAAGAAACCACACTCTACTCTGCCTTCACGCGGATGGAGAAAAACGGATACATCACATCTTTTGACGGCAGCAATCCCGATACCGGGAAACGGCGGACTTATTACCGCATCACCGATGCCGGCAGGCAGTATTACCAGCAGAAATGTCTGGAATGGCAAGTGACCAAAGAAGTCGTTGAACAATTTATCAAAAAAGAAGGAGAATTATAGTTATGGAAGCAATCAGAAACTATTTAGAGACCATGTTTGTCAATCTTCCCAATACCCCGGAGGTACAGAGAGCCAAATATGAACTGGGTCAGATGATGGAGGATAAATATAATGAATTAATCGCCAAGGGCAAGACGGAGAACGAAGCCATCGGAACCGTAATCGCAGAATTTGGTAATCTGGATGAACTGGCCGAAAGCCTTGGCATCGATTCTTATCTGCGCAAGGATACATATCAGACCGGACGCATGATTACCATGGAGGAGACCAGAGATTATCTCCGTGATAATTCCAAAAATGCTTTTCTGACCGCACTTGGCGTACTGCTTTGCATCACCAGTCCTGTAGGCACCATCATCATGGGTGCTGTGGGCGAACAGTTCTTAGGTCAGTCAGCGATTTTCAACGCGCTGGGCGTGATGTGCTTATTTGCATTTATCGCCATCGCCGTAGCCATCTTCATCTTTTCCGGTGTGATGATGAGCAAATGGAAATATCTTGAGACACAGCACTGCTGTCTGGATTTTGCAACCACAGAATATGTCCACGATCAGCGTAACCTCTATAAGACGGTTCATGCACTGCTCTTAAGCATCGGTATTATGCTCTGCATCTTCTGTGCCACCCCGGCAATCATCGCAGATGCGCTGCATGTTTCCGGTTATTTTGAAGATATGATGGGTGCCGGTGTGCTTCTCATCGTTGCTGTCGGTGTGTTCATGATCGTGATGACCTCCATTCGTATGGGCGGCTACACCAAACTCCTGCGTGTCAACAATCAGGATTCCATGGGCGGTCAATACGTGGATTCCCAGAAAAACGAACATTATGACAACAAAACCGTAGCTGTTATCATGTCTGTCTTCTGGCCCACCGTATCCTGCATTTATCTGGTTTGGAGTTTTCTGACGTTTGATTGGTATATTACCTGGATTATCTGGCCCATTGCCTCAGTCATCCATAAACTGATTAAGAACATTTGGAGCAATTGATGCCTGCCGCCTTTCCGGGGCACCATGGCATAAGACATTGTTATAGAAATAAGGAGCGAAACACATGAATAAAAAAGTTTATTTATCGATTCTGACCATTGTGACCATCGCGGCAATTATCCTTGGTGTATGCATTCATATCCTATCACCAATCGGCCGCTGGTTCGGCAAAGATCATACTTCTGACGATCTGTCCGCAGCCGCTACCACAAGTGAAACGCTGGATGCATTTGATACCATATATATTGACACCAATGTGTCCGATATTACCATCACCACGGGGGATGATTACAGTATTCGCTATCAGGCCAGCGAGCAACTCATTCCACAGTACGCCGTATCGGAGGGAACGCTGACAATTTCACAACCCGATGTGGACACCGATATCATTCATCTGGGCATCAGTAAGACGAAATGTGACATCACAATCACCCTTCCCGAAGATGCCGCTTTGTCCCTCATTCAGGCCGATGTCAATGTGGGCGAACTCACCGTGCAGAATCTAAACTTTGATACCTTCGACTGTTCACAGAATGTCAGCGAAACCACGGTGTCAAATTGTACCATCAATTCACTGACCGTTGATTCCTCCACCGGAACAATCACTGTGAAAGACACCACTTTTACCAATGGAGATCTGAGCACCTCCACCGGCGAAATCGAAGTGGAAGATGCTACCTTTACTACACTGAAAGCAAAGGCAAGCACCGGCGATGTTGACATTCACTCCCGGCAGTCGCTGGACGACTATACCATCGAGTTGTCCACCAGTGTGGGAGATGTGGAAATGAATGACCACTCTTACAAAGACGGCTATCACGCCATGGGCAGCGGTTCCGGCAAACTGGAAGCGTCCACCAGCACCGGCGATGTAACCGTTACCTACTAATTCCAGAAGTCCACCGGCTCATACTCCTGCAATTTAGCCAGAAAGCCCAGGGAAGCCAGTGCTTCCTGAATCCGGTCGAGTACAGCCGCGTCATTGGCAAAGACCGTATGGTAATGATAGCCCGAAGTAACATTCATCAGTAGGCTGGACTTGCCGCTCTGCAATTCGCCGATATAGTGTTCAATCTCGTAGCGGGAATGCAGGTTCAGTTCGCCGCGAATCACACCATACGCTTTGTGATAGACAAAGACATCCTTCACCCAGCCGCCCAGATCGATGATGGTTTCCAATTCCGTCCGTGTCTGGGCTTCTGTGTGGATGACCTTAAACACCCGTGATACCTCCTGCTGTTTATCCAGCACATAGCCACGGTTCGTCGAGTGAATCCGGGTGTCTTTGGCACGTAGCAGTGCAATATCCTGCACGATCACCTGACGGCTGACATTCAACTGTTTCGCCAATGCGACACCGGAGACCGGTTCACAACTCGACTGCAATATATGAATTATCTGATTTCTACGTTCTTCTCCATTCACTTCACAACACCTCAAAGAAACATAAACTCCGTCTATTCCACCGGATGCAGATTTTTCAGCGAAATATCCATAATGGGGGCCGAATGGGTCAACGCACCACTGGACACATAATCCACCGCAAGACCACTCAGTTTTGCCAGATTCTCCTCCGTGATGTTCCCGGATACCTCCACTTCGGCGCGACCATCAATCAGCCGAATGGCCTCTGCCATCTGATCGTGATCCATGTTATCCAACATGATAATATCCGCTCCGGCATCCACAGCCTCCTGTACCATGGCAAGGGTTTCCACCTCTACCTCAATCTTGCGGACAAACGGTGCGTACGCTTTTGCCAGGGCAACCGCCTCCTTGACACCGCCTGCTGCACCAATATGATTATCTTTCAAAAGGACACCGTCGGTCAAATTATAGCGATGGTTATTTCCCCCACCGATTCGAACCGCATATTTCTCAAAGATACGGTTGTTCGGCGTCGTCTTTCTGGTATCCAGCAGACGAATACCGGTTCCCTCCAGCAGGGAAGCAATCTGATGGGTATAGGTTGCAATACCGCTCATGCGTTGCAGATAATTAAGTGCCGTACGCTCTCCACAGAGCAGTACGCGAATATCTCCCGTCACTTTTGCCAGCGGCTGTCCTACGTGCACCGCATCTCCATCCTGAACAAACAATTCCACCTTTGTCTTGGCATCCAGCATTTCAAATACGCGAGCAAAAATCTGAAGTCCACAGATGATACCATCCTGCTTACAAATCAAATCCACCTCTCCTGTTTTCGGCTGAGGCATCACACTGTTGGTACTCACATCTTCACTGGTGATATCCTCCTGTAAAGCACTGCGAATCAGCGGATCTACATTTAATGACATGGTTACCTGATCAAACATTTCTATTCTCCTTTATTCTTACCATTTCTATGATTATCTGTACGTTATTCAATGAACCCCGAGTACCTTTTGGACCGCAACCCGATATTCCTCTTCCAGTCTGTTGCCATCCCGGTAATCATCCAAGGACACCTGTGCCAAAGCCGCCTGTTGCGCCTTGGCATCCCTGCGGCCGGATTCCTTTGCCATATCCTGCGCTGCCCGTTTTGCAAAGACGAGACTCTCAAGCAGCGAATTGCTTGCCAAACGGTTCTTGCCGTGAACGCCATTGCACGCTGTCTCACCAACGGCATACAGATGGGGCATGCTTGTCCGACTCTCATGGTCCACACGAATCCCACCCATAAAATAATGCTGTGCGGGCACCACCGGAATGCATTCATTGTATACATCATAACCCATCTGCCGGCAATGCTCGATAATATTGGGAAAATGAGAATCCAGTTCCTCCGAGGGAATCTGACGCAAATCTTCCCACACGTAATCCGTGCCGTCCTTTTGCATCTGCTCCTGAATTTTCTGTGTGAGAACATCCCGGGGAAGCAGTTCATCCACAAAACGGTTGCCGTTCTTGTCGTAGAGTTTGGCCCCCTCCCCCCGCATGGATTCGGAAATCAGAAAACTTCTGGTCTCTTTTTCCTTCACATACAGCGTAGTGGGATGAATCTGCACATAAGTGATATCTTTCAGCGCCACATTATGCCGCAGCGCCATGGCAATAGCATCTCCTGTCAGATGGCGGAAGTTGGTGGAGTGAAAATAGACTCCGCCGACCCCACCGGTGGCCAGCACCACATTGTCAGCTGCTACCTTTTCCAAGGTTCCGTCTGCCCGACGGATGACCGCACCGTAACAGATACCGTCACTGCAAATAATATCCAATAGCGTCGTGTACTCTAAGATTGTGATATTTGGTCGCTTCTTGGCTTCCATGAGCAAATGGCTGGTAATTTCTTTCCCGGTAATATCTTCATGAAAGACGATGCGGCTCTTGCTGTGGGCGCCCTCCCGGGTATACATCAACTGCCCCTGTTCATCCCGCTGAAAATCAACGCCCCATGACACCAGATCCTCCACAACATCTTGTGAAGAGCGAATCATAATCTCCACGGAAGCCCGATCATTTTCATAATGACCTGCTGCAAGGGTATCCTCAAAATACGCATCATAATCTTCTTCGCCGGTCAGCATACACATCCCGCCCTGCGCCAGGAATGAATCATTGCTCTCCTCGTCAGCCTTGGTAATCACCGTCACCTGACAATCCGAAGGCAGATGCAGTGCACAGTACAGACCGGAGCATCCGCATCCTGCTATAAGTATATCTGTTTCCATTTCTACCTCGATTCCAACTATTTTGCCAAGGCAAGCATCCGTGTCAGCGGCTGCATCGCTTTTTGCGCCACATCCTGGTCCACAAAGACCTCATTGGTCTCATGCTCCAGCACATCCAACACCTTCTCCAGCGTCACTTTTTTCATATTGACGCAGACCTGCTGCTCCTTGATGGTGTGCAGAATCTTGTCCGGTGCCTGCTTCTTAATCTCCGCAAACACACCATCCACCGTACCAATCAAGAATTCCTGATCCGCAGACGCTACGACATAATCAATGATACCCGCCGTGCTGCCAATATAATCCGCATGTGCCAGCACGTCCTGCGTACATTCCGGGTGTGCAGCAAACTTCGCATTCGGGTATTTGGCCTTCGCTGCCAATACCTTTTCCTCTGTGATTGCTACGTGACGCGGACAACATCCCGCATTAAAGATGAAATTCTTCTCGGGAACCTGCTCCGACACATAATGGCCCAGGTTGCGATCCGGGATAAAGAAGATATTATGATTCGGCAGATTACGCACAATCTTGACCGCATTGGATGAAGTGACGCAAACGTCGGCGTACGTCTTAAGTTCGGCAGTGGAATTGATATAGCAGACCACCGCCACATCATCATACTGCTCCTTCACCTTGAGGATTTCCTCCTTGGTGGCCATATGAGCCATGGGGCAGTCCGCCATGGCATCCGGCATGAACACGCGCTTCGTCGGATTCAAAATCTTGGCGCTCTCTCCCATAAATTCTACGCCGCAAAAGATAATACGCTCCGCATCTACGTTGGTCGCCACTTTACTCAGATAAAACGAATCGCCCACATAGTCCGCAATCTCCTGCACCTCCTCGTCCACATAGTAATGCGCAAGAATCACAGCATTCTTTTCCTGCTTCCATTTCATGATCTGCTCTGCAATTGACATATGTACTCCTTCTGCCGACTGACAAACACTTGCTACTCCTCGGCATTTTTCAATCCATGTAATATCGTGTTTACAGTGTTTACACATTTCTTAGGAGTATACCACAAGAGTTGTCAGGTGACAAGACACATGTTTTTACACATGTCCTGTTTCTTCTCATCTCTGTATTACTGGGGTCTATATTGGTTATTGATTGGTCGGCTCAGACAAACAATTCTACAGGAAAAGCCGATTTTACATTCTTGAGTCTTCGCGGCGCAACATCTCTTGTGAATCTTCATGGAATTTTTCGACACTAAGCAGACTTGCCACAAAAGGCAGGCAGCCATAGAGTAGATAGACATAACGCGGCTCCCCATTCAACGGCACTGCCACTAAAAGTGTGAGCACAACCGCCAGCGGCAACACGCATAACACACTGAGGACTTTTCTCTTGTCACCGGACTTGTAACTGCTTTCGCCATGATGTTGACACATGTCCTCCGAATCATTCTGGCATGTATCTTTGACACTGCCCCGGCTCCTTTTTACCAAAAGCACCATAACCGCGACGGTTGCCCATAACATAACACAGGGCAACACCAAAAATCGCAAAACCGAATTCTTCTGCATGGTAAGCAGGTATGCATTCACGGCGCGATTCAAGGTCGGAAGCGCAATGATGTTTTCGACACCAAGATCATTATCATATGCCTCATGAATATAGTCAGAACCGCCCCGGACACTCCAATAACCGGACGTCATATCCACCCATGCCGCAAGATACTCGCCGGGATAACGTCTCCCCAGAGACAACCACAACTGCAGGTATTCCTTTTTGTGTTCCTCAAAATAATCATCACGTCCCCAGAACTGAATCTGTCCCTTGATTTCATCCGCACGCCATGCATTATAATTGTCCCGGACATACGCGACAAAGGTATCTCCCGTCATCTGGGAGACATCGCATAACGCATTGCACAACGCTTCTTCTTCCTCCGTCAGTTCACATTCATCAGCAATCACCCGGGAAACCTGCTGAATCGGAATCGAGAACTGCTCCGAAAATTCGGACGGCGCAATCTCCGGGAACAGCCGCAGTGACATCCGCATACACAGTGTGCCACATACAATGACCGCCACCCACAACACCAGCCGTTTCTGCTGTCTGCAAAATAAAAGCAGCACCAACAACAGAACCACCATTGCCAGCCATCCATTGGTACGAAACAGACAAACACCCATACCGCCAAGTACCAGATGGAGGATGTCCACGCGGCGGCCCTCAGGCAGCATCCCCAGCCGAAACATGGCAACCACAAAAATCACACCGCAATAGGTAAACAAACTATCCTTATTGACGTAAGAGGCAAAAAACAGATGGAACGGGTAAAACAGATAGATGCCAAGCACCACGGTCAGCCAACAAGGCCGGATGCCGATTTCCCGGAGGGTCCGAAGCACATAGGACACCATATAGGAGAACACAACAATCTGCAGACTGGTGAAAAAAAAGACTCCCAACGTCAAATCGCCGCCAAACCATTGTGCCAGACGATAGGCTACCGTCATCCATATGGTATGAAAAATCGGATGATGATTCGTGTAATTGCCGGTCACCACCTGCTGCAGTTGGGTCAGCGAATCGTATTGCAGCCCACCGGGGAAACGACAGAACAACAGATAATTCAACTGCAACAGCAAGGGGCTGACAAATCCCAATTGCTGCCACCAACGCACACTGCCCCGCTTGGGATAATCCCTATCAAATAACAGGAGCAAAAGGGAAGCCACAAGAAGTTCCATGACAAGACGCACGATACAAAGCACCGCCGTGCTCTCGAACAACGACCGGTAATAGAGATATGGCAGATAGCCCAGATAGTGGATGCCCAGCCACAACATGCTATGATGTCCAACACATTCTACTTTACCACGCAGACCGGATAACCATCGCTTCTGCTCCCATCCTGCGCACAATCCCAGCACCACTACACAGCCGGCAACCGCGGTTACCAGACTCAAAGGGAAAAGCGGGTAACTTCTTTTGGCCATATCAAAAGTGCTTCCGCTAGACTGCTGCATGACAAATCCCAGCACCCAGATTACGGCTGCACCTACGGTGCCCCAGCGTAGCCGCGGCTGTTGCTGTCTTACCTGCCACCTTCTGCCAAGGCCAGACCCCACCGCCAAAAAACCAACGGCCACCAATGCCAGATCCAGTGCCAGCGGCAAATGCCAGCGTGTGCCTACCAAAACACCAACCAGCATCAAAAGAAGTGAGACTGCCCCATAGGCACGAGGCAAAAACAAGTGCAAAGCATCAAACATCAAGCGTGCCGAAAACAAAGCCACAACAAACCAGATGACTCCCACCGATGGCACTGACAGGTTCCACAACATCACGTCATCGCCACTTGCCCAAAACAAAGTCAATAAACGTATCGACAAAAACTCCCGGAACGCTTTCCCACTCACGAAACATCCGTCTGCCACACCAGAGATTACACTCAGTACCACATACCAAAGCACCACTGGCAACAGCAGCCGTTGGGCAGATTGCACCACCCGCTGGCGCCATTGGTCTACCGATGCCGAAAGATGACAGGTCATTCCCGAACACACGAAAAAAAGGGGCATGTGAAAGGAATAAATCACATCCTTGCCCCAGCCCGGTGTCATGGTATGCCCCAGAATCATCAGTAAAATACCAATGCCTTTGGCAACATCAATATAGGCGATTCTTTTCTTTGGTAGTGTTTCGGTCATCTCCATCCATACTCCTGATTATTGCTCGGTTGCTTTCGTTTGCTGCTCGGTTGCCACTCAATTGCTGTTCTTGTGACAGCCGTAAATATATGATATCACGTCGACTGACATCTGCCTGTTTTTCGCCTTATGTGGATGTCCGCAAGGGCGCATCGCCACAAAGTTCATTATATCACACTCCGGCGATTACGAGAACTATGATCACCTGTATCAACAACAGTAGCGGCATGCCAATAACAAAATACCAATGTTTTGTCTTGTGATGGAACACATACATGCCCAACCATGCCCCGGCGGCACCACCGACAGCCGCGACGAAAAAGAGTATCCTTTCCGATATTCGCCACGCCCGCCGCCTTGCCCGCGCTTTATCCATTCCCATAATGACAAAACCCACGAGATTGATAACCAGACCATACACCATCATTATCTTGTCTAACATCATATTCTTAAGCGCACTGTCTCCCTTTCTGTTACTTTAAAATGTTCTTATGCGTTTTGTCTCCCTTTCTCTTACTTTAGAATGTCCTTGACTACGCTGTGAGGAATGACAAACTCCACCGTGCCCATATACATGGGTGCCACATCCCCTTCATTGAACGCGATAACAATTTCTCCATTCTCATTCAGATAAAAAGAAGTTTCGTCTGTGATTGCCTTGAAATTCAATTCCTCTATCTCATCATCTACCCAATAGGTCACATTTTCATCTGCTTTCATTTGCTGACGCATCTGCTTCTTAATGTTGCGACTAATGGGCGTAATATAATCTGCCCCCTCCACAAAGAGGTCCTTTAATTGCAGTCTTTGACCGGTTTTCAAATCTATGGTATAAAAATAATCCCACTCGTAGCCGCTGCCTGCCCCCTGATAACAGATAAGTTTCAGTGTAAAATAATCTTCCGTCGCAGTCAGGACTTCACTCTTAACTATAACATCCTGATAATTCTCCTCATCAATATTGGCTTCAAATTCCTGAATGATTTGCTCTGTAATCGCCTGAATTTCTGCATTAATCTCACCAGTGGTGCCATCCAGCGCCTCCTGGGTGGGGGCATTTTCTGCCACCCCTTCACTTGTCAGTTGGGGCACTTCCACATCTGCCATATTGCGCTGAGAATCGTATTGGTAATCACGGAAGGTCACCACCTTTACCAGATTGCCCAGAATCGGAATCTGTTCCATGGCGTGGGCAACACCGGCAGAAGTATTCGGCAATACAATAAACACCAGAGCCACTGCTGCCGCTGTGGACAGCACCTTAATCCAGCGATTGCCACGTTTGCCCATCTGAATAATACGGGCATTCTGATTCTCCGTCTTTGCTTCGTGAATTTTTTCCTTCATCTTCTCCACCTGTGCACTACTCATGTGGAGTTGTTCATATTCCTGTCGCAGATCATCCATCTGATCTGTACGCCGTCTCTTATCTTCGCTCATCTATGCTTCCTCCCAAATCCAATTATTGTCCAATTGTAATCGAAGTTTCTTAATGCTGCGGTATAACCGACTTTTGGTGGTATTGATATTCTCATCCAGAATCTGTGCGATCTCGCCTAATTTGTAATCCTCAAAATAGCGGAGAATTACCACTGCACGGTCTTTCTCATCCAGCACTTCCAGTGCGCGGGTCAGATCCACATTCTCATAACGATCCTCCCTGCCGCATTCGATGGAATCCATCTCCCCGGTACTTTGTTCCTTCCGCTTCCGGCAAAAGGAAAACACTTCATTTAACATAATGCGATAGACCCATGTCCCTGCATATTCGATGTTCTGAAGGGATTGACTGTTCTTAATCGCTTTATAAGCACCTTCCTGTACAATGTCTCCCGCATCATCCGGATTACCCACATAACTGTACGCCAATCGGTAATACCGGTCATAGCCGTCTAACAGAACTTCTTCTACCGCTGCCTCTTTCTCAGCATCCTTCTTCTTTGGCTCGAAAAAGAACTGCATATTGTCACCTCCTCGTTCGTTTTCTATCTATTAGACGATTGGAATGGGAAAAAAGTTGCATAGAATTATAATTTTTTCCACGTCTGGTAGACCAGCCCCACCGGCAAGCCCACCACATTATTGTAATCTCCCCGAATTTCTTTCACGTAGGCAGCAAATGCTCCCTGAATTCCATACGCACCCGCCTTGTCCATGGGTTCTCCCGTATTGATGTATGCCCGGATCTCCTCATCGGTGATCTCATACAGGGTCACGTCCGTACATGCAAAAATAGACTCCTTGCCCCTGCTACTGCAAAACGTGACACCGGTATAGACCTGATGGGTCCTTCCGGAAAGCATGACAAGCATTCGATGCGCGTCCTGGGCATCCTTTGGTTTTCCAAGGATTGCTCCCTCGTAAGCCACAATGGTGTCTGCCCCAAGAACCACGCTTTCCTCCTGCTGTTCCCGGGATAACTGCTGCCACACCGCCTGCGCTTTTTGTGCCGATAAGTCCCTGACCACATCCTGGGGGCTCGTATATTCTGTGGTTTCGTCCACCTCGCTGATCATCACTTCAAAGGGCAAGCCAATCTGCTCTAATAATTCCCGGCGACGGGGTGAACCGGATGCCAGAAATATCTTTTTGGGATGGGATTGGTTCATTGTATGTTCCTCCTGTCTCTGAAACCATTTCTCGAGTTCTCATTGATAATTCCATCAAAGGGAATAACGCAGACAAGTCCACCGTCACAAAAACCCGCGTGGGTCGTGACAATGGACTTGCCTCCACGATCAATCACATTGCATAATGATTATGACAGATCATTGATATCACTGGTGATATCTCCATCTGCATCATCATGTTCAAACATCATCTCCCGGTTGACCACCCGCTTTTCCATGCGGTTCTTCTCAACCAATTCCGACAATGTCTCCTTCACTTCCTTCGGCTTCTTGACACTTTTAATTTCAAAATCCTGCATACTCTTATCTGCGGAACTGATTTGAATTGTACCAACGCCGAACATCTTCTGCCCCAGCGTCCGGGTCAATTTCACATCCATAATCCGGTACAGTCTGACCTCGTCCTCCACCGTGGTAAAGAACCCGGTCTCGACAAAGAGACGCTCCTCCGTCAGATAATACTTCGTAAAACTAAGTGGCAGGCCAAATAAGGTTCTCTTTCGATCTTTCCATATAATATCGTTTTGTACCATTGTGTATTCTCCTTTACCTTGTAAACAAATACGAATCAAGTCATTGTCTCTGCATCCATTATATCGAATTTTGCCGGGCAAGTAAAAGAGTTTTTGCAATCACACCATCTGCACCAGCCACACATTGCTGCGCACCATGCAATACCCGATGATCGCCTTGATCAATTCCGTAGCCTGAACCAGAAAATAGATGCTGACAATGCCCAGATGGGTGTAATGCGCCAACAAAAATGCCGTAGGTACCACAACCACCCAGGTAAATACCGAATCAAATAAAAAGGTAACAAAGGTCTTCCCGCCGGAACGCAGCGTAAAATAAGATGCATGGGTAAAAGCGCAAAACGGCATCATGATTGCCGCAATGGAAATAAACTGTGTTGCCAGAACTTTGACCTCTGTGGATGTATTATAAATATGCGGGAACAATCTGCCTACAAAAAACATAATGCCCGCCACAATTGCACAGCAAAATACGCTGAATACAATCATCTTATTATCCGCGTCTTTCGCTTCTTCCAGATCACCTGCTCCCAGGTACTGTCCCACGATGATACTGATACATGCCCCCAACTGAATATATACAATATTAAACAGATTCGTAATCGTGGTGGCAATATTCAATCCGGCCACCACATCCAGCCCCCGGATGGAATAGCACTGGGTGACCGCCGTCATCCCCGCCGCCCAGAGGACTTCATTAATCATCAGCGGGAATCCTTTGATTAGAATGGCTTTCAACTCTTTCAATGGAATCCCCAGACTCCGATAAGCGCCATACAGATATTGATTCTTCCTTCGGTGGGTGTGCGCCCAGAGTACAACAATCATCATTTCGATATACCGGGCAATCACCGTTGCCAGCGCCGCACCTACGACTCCCAGTCTGGGAAATGGTCCCACGCCAAAGATCAACAACACATCCAGGATGGCATTCATCCCAACGGCAACAAAACTGGCAATCATGGGAATAATCGTCTGTCCCGTCTCCTTGATAGTGGTGGCATAGGACTGATTGACGGCAAAGGGCACCATACCCACCACGATTACCGACAGATATTGCATCCCGTATTGCAGCGCCACGTCTGTCGCCCCAGTTCCTGCCGTGTCGGTCAGATAGAGGGAGATCAAACTGCTTCCCTTGGTCAAAAAGAGCAGCATCGCCCCCAAGGTGACCAGAAGTGTGGCATACAATTTAAAACGAAAGGAATACATATGTCCCTTGTGATCACCCTTGCCATAATACTGCGCGCCGAAAATGCTGGCCGCAGATGCAGCACCAAACACTGCAAGATTATAGACAAAGACCAACTGATTGACAATTGCTACGCCGGACATCTGCTCTGTTCCCAACTGGCCAACCATAATGTTGTCCAGAAAACTCACCAGATTGGTGATGGCATTCTGCACAATCATAGGCAACGCCAAAAAGAGATATCTCGCATAAAACGCTCTGTTACCAATATATTTTTTCTTAAGTTTACTTATCATCGTTTTCTTCCCTTATGATACTGCTTACAGACACATACCGTCCGTAAATTCTCCAAATCGCTGTCATTACTGTCAAAATCTTGTTATATCATAACATCTATAATCTTGTCAAAAAGTATCCTATCTTTTTTGGGGTGTGATATAATGATTCTATACATTTAAGGGGGGATAAATAATGGATCAGTTCATTCATCTTAACACGGCGTGTGGCCCCATCAAAGGACTCGACAAGGGCGCACACGCAGAATTTCTCGGCGTCAAATTTGCAAACGCAGGACGTTTCGAATATGCCATTCCTGTCACCAATTTCCAAGAAGCAATTGCAGACGCGCCGGATGCTCATGCGGTAGACCAGACAACCATGGCAGATCGCATTGATGCCGCAGGAGTCTATGACGCCACCTATCATGGTGATGTCTGTACCCAAAAACGTGTATGGTTTGAGCATCTGGAGGTGCCGGAGCGAAAGTTCTATCATACCGAATTTCGTCAGGGGCAACAGTTCACATATAGCGAGGACTGTCTCAATTTGGACATTTATATGCCTAAGGCCGCTGATGCAAGGTCGGCAGATATGTCATCTGCGCCCAAATACCCGGTCATCATCTTTATTCACGGTGGCGGGTTTGACTCCGGCTCCTGCTATGATAGTGCCATCAATGGTGCAGCACTGGCGGAACGAGGCGTCGTATGTGTGTCCATCCAGTATCGTGTCGGTATCTTTGGTTATTTTACCCATGAAGACATTGCGGCACGTTACGGACATGAGGGCAACTTCGGTCTGGATGACCAGTACACCGCCATCAAATGGGTCAAAGACAACATTGCTGACTACTGCGGAGATTCCGACAACATCACCGTCATGGGACAGAGTGCCGGTGCCATCTCGATTCAGTATCTGTGCCTCAGCGAAAAATGCCGCGGCCTTTTCCAGCATGCACTTATGATGTCAGGCGGCGGTCTTTTTCCTAAGTTCGCTCTGCCACGTCTGGCTGAGAATACCCACGAGTATTGGCAGGACTGCATGACCACAGCCGGCGTATCGACGCTGGAGGAACTGAAATCTCTGGATTCCGAGAAGATTTTTACCGCTTGTGAGGAATTGCGGACGCGCCGCAAAGATAACACCTACAACACTATGCCCGTGGTCGACCAATATCTGATCAGTGCTCCGGTGGACACACTGATTGACCATCCGCTTCCCATCGACTATATGATCGGATATACCAACAACGATATGTATGCCATCATCATGGCTTACATCGGCAATAAATTCGGTCGTGCCAACGGCGCCTATGTCTACTATTTTGATATCGACGCTCCCGGTGACGACAACAATGCCGCATTCCATTCCGCCGATATCCGCTATCTGTTCGGCACACTCAAGGCCAGTCACCGTCCCTACAGCGCCGATGATGAAGCCGTCTCTTCTCTTATGATGGATTACGTGGTGCGTTTTGCTGCCACCGGCAATCCCAATCATGACGGTGCGCCGCAATGGGAGCCGGAAGGACGCAAGCCGCTTCATGTGGTAAGAGATGTGTCCAAGATTAGGATGGCACGTCCCAACCAATGGCAACTATTACATAACACCCTGACAAAGGGGGATCCAAAATAATACAGTATTTAATAAGGGGATAATTATTATGAAGTTCAAGCATCCATTTCAACTTGCCACAGCAGAAGCAAGTTACAGAATCTACAAAGCTGACCATTCCACGGTCCGACTGGATTTTTTCGATCACATTCTCCGGGTTGCTATCCTGCGCGACGGTGAAGATCTGTTTCCAACCTACACCATCCGACCCAGAACGGCAGAGGATCCTGCCACCGGGTATGGCCTGCCCTCCTTTCCCAAAGAGGGTCGGGACAAATTAAGTACCGAAGGATTTCGGTGCATCACCCCTTCCGTGAAGGATGACGGGAAGACCGTCGATTTTACCATCGACGATGTCCAGGTACATATTGATTTGTTTAATTTCAAGATGCATCTTTCCAACGAACGGGGCCTGCTCTACCATGACCGGGATTATATCTCTTATAATTTCGACCACGAACTGGGGGATGGTAGTATGCATTTCATTACCAGAGAGCCGGACGAAAAAATCTATGGTCTGGGGGATAAGACCGGTCCTGTCAACAAGAATAAGATGAGTTTTACCATGGCAGCCTCCGATTCCATGGGCTTCGATGCCTCCAGCTCGGATCCGCTCTACAAACAGCTGCCGTTCTATATCTGTGAGAATTCCGTCGGTTCTTATGGTATCTACTACGATACTTACTCCAATGGCGAGATGAACTTTGGCAAAGAAATCAACAATTATTATGCACCTTTTAAGTCCTTCCGATGCGACGAAGAAAATCTTGTCTTTTACATCATCCTGGGCACGGTGCCAGAAATCGTAAATCGCTTTTCTCAAATGTGCGGGCCTCTGCTGTTTCCGCCCAAATGGACACTGTCCTATGCCGGCAGCACCATGTCCTACACCGATGCACCGGATGCGGATCGGCAACTGCGCCATTTTATTACCCTATGTGAGAAATATGACTTACATCCGGGCGGCTTCTATCTGTCCAGTGGCTATACGCAGATTGGCGACAAGCGTTACGTCTTCCACTGGAACACCGACAAGATTCCTTCTCCGGAAGGTCTGGCCTCCTATTTTAAGGAGCATGGCGTTGAATTCTTTCCCAATGTCAAGCCAGCATTTCTCGTCAATCATCCGCTCTATGATGAGATTGCCTCCAAGGGTTGGTTTTTGCACTATGAAGACGGCACGCCTGCTATTTTTCCTTTCTGGGATGACTACGGCAGTTATCTGGATTTCACCAATCCGGATGCTTATGCCTTCTGGGCAGATTGTATCAAGAAGCAACTGGTAGACAAGGGCTACCGCAATATCTGGAATGACAACAACGAATATGATATCCATGATAAGGAAGTCTATGCTTATGGTTGGGGACATCCGGTAAGGGCGCATCTGATACGACCACTCTTTTCATTCCTTATGACGATGTCCAGTTTATCTTCACAGGATCAGTCGGTGCGAACCGTCTCCGTATCCAGATGCGGCATCGGCGGACTGGGCAGAATTGCCACCACCTGGACCGGAGATAACAATACCAGCTTTGATGACTTTCGTTTCAACCACCGTATGGCCATGACTATGTCACTGTCCGGCTTCTATAATTTCGGACAAGATATTGGCGGCTTTGCGGGACCACGGCCATCGGAAGAATTATTTATGCGATGGATACAATATGGATTATTTACCCCCCGGTTTGTCCTGCACTCCTGGAACCCGGATGGCTCATCAACCATGCCTTGGCTCTATGAAGCAAGGATTCCGACCGTCAAGCGATTATTCGATTTGCGAGATTCCCTTGTACCGTATCTGTACAACGAGATGTATCGAAGCGCCTGCACGAATGATCCCATGATTTATCCTATTTTTCTCAAATATCCTGATTATGATCGGGAAGCAGATATCTTTTTCTGCGGTGACAATATCATTGCGGCGCCCATCTTTGATGAGGGCGCCACGTCGGTTACGCTGACACTGCCAATCGCCGAAGACGGCTGGTATTTAAGAGCCGATGACTTGCTTACTGCCGAGCACCTCAGTGTCTATTACGGGGGTGAACTTACGGTACCTTGCACCATTGAAGACCTGCCGGTCTTCTTTACCAGAGGCGGTTCCGTCATCCCCTGGCAGACCACCGATGGAAATGTGAACTTTGTGGTATATGCCAAAAAATCCGGTTCTTTCACCTATCAGTATCTTGATGATGACGGCATCCACTGGTTGTCCGAAACCAACCATGCCACCGTCACCTTCGAGGTGACCTGTAACACCGAGGAAGTCATCGTCAAGACAGATGCGGTCAACGCCAATACCATTCGACTCGTAGATGCTTTGGAACGCAAGTTGATTGTGACATCGTAATACTCCGTCCCTTCGCATCGGGCAGATTTATTCCTCGTCGCCATAACAGAGAAAATAGAAAAACTGGTACACCCCTCCGATTTCACGGAAAGGTGTACCAGTATTTTTGTTATACTCTGTTATAGATTTCTATGCATTTCTCTTTGCTTCCAACTCCTGATACATATCCTGAAGTTTGCCCTTGGACAGGGAATAACCACATCCCAAACACAAGAACATCACAAGAAGTGCAATGGCCGGAACCAGCGTTGCCATGGTGTAAAGTCGTTCTACCACTTCTGCTGCCTGCTTTGTGGCATCTACATTATATCCAATTACCGCAAGCAATACCGGCACGCCCACGCCTGCCAACGTCTGACCCAATTTACGGGTAAACGAATAGATTGCATAGGTTGTGCCTTCCTCTCGTCTTCCGGATCTCAACTCATGATAATCAATCACGTCCATAACAAGCGCCCATACCTCCAGTGTCAGAAAAGTCTGTCCTGCACCTGACAGGAACAAGAGTGCCATAAAGATGTATGGATTTGCCGCGAGATTCGTAAAGCCAATGCCGTACATGACAAAGTTGATAATCGCTGCAAAGGCCAGACCAAAGGAGCAAAGTTCCTTCTTTCCAAACTTTCGCACTAATTTTCCAATAATCGGCAGGAACAACGCCATGGGCACATAGGTACAAACCGTCACGAAACTATAGAGTCCCGGTTTCTCATAATAATTGAGGAACAGATAATTATAGGTGGTCTGTGTGTACATCTGAAATGCAATCAAAAGCATGGAGGTCAGACACAGGAAAATAAACGGCGGATTCTTCAAAAGATCCCCAACGGTTCGGAACACATGCATTTTTCCTGCACCTTCATTCTGCTGCGGATTCAGCGCCGTGATTCTTTCTTTTGTCCCCTTGAAATGTAATCCATAAATACCAATAGAAACTACTGCAATTACTAGAACAGCAAAACCGAGTTTGGTTGGATCCAATACCTTCGTTGTCTCACCTGTCGCCTCATCTACCACCTGTGAATACACCAGAAGCGGCAGTAAAATCATAGACGGAATATTACCGAATCCGGCCCCAACGGAACGCCAAACAGACAGGGAGGATCTCTCCTGTGGATCATCTGTAATGGCGGACGCCAAGGAACCATAAGGAATATTCACACCGGTGTACATCATGCCATAGAAGATGTATGTCACATAGGCATAAATCAAATATTGGTTGGCGGTCAGCCCCGGAATCTTAATAAACATCAATACCGCCGCTACAGCAAGCGGAATGGATGCCCACATTACATAAGGACGAAATCGTCCATACTTCGTCGGTTTTCTGGAATCAATGAATCCTCCCCAAATAGGATCGTTGATTGCATCCCAGATTCTTGCCACCAGCATCAAGATTGTAATCTGTGCCAGCGGAATGTGCAGACAATCCGTATAAAACATTGTCAGGAACGATGAAATCAGTGAGAACGTCAACACGCCACCAAAATCACCACAGGCATATGCGATCTTTTCTTTGGTCGTAATGCCTGAAGTCGCATGTACTTCTGCTGTCTTCTTTTCTTTGCTCATTATGTAACCCCCTCATAACGTAATAATTATTTAACTCGTTTAATTATATCAGATATTTTGGGAGTTGTCACTCTTCTTATTCACTTTAAATCAATAAAATCTACTGGTTGGCAATTTGCTCCGCCAATTCCTCTAAATAGACATATCTCTCCATCTTGTCGTCCAGTTGTTTTTCTATCGCTTCCTTCTCCTGTGTCAATTCATTCAGTTTCATAAAGTCTGAAGCAATCCCAGGTTCCAAAAGGGCTTGCTCTAATTCAGATATTTTGTCTTCCAACGCGGCAATATCATCCTCAATCGTCTCGTATTCCCGCTGCTCGTTGTAGGTGAACTTCAGTTTCTTGTTCTGCTCTTTTTGCCGTTTGTATGCTTCGGCACCGCCATTATGTTCATCAGCCGCATCATCATGTTTGGTAGCAACGATACCTCCAAATGAAAATTCGGCTCGATGGCTCTCGTAGTAATCGTTATAACTACCGTTAAACAGCGTGACACTGCCTCCCGGTCCAAAAGTCAGCATACGATTCACAACACGATCCAGAAAATATCGATCGTGGGAAACCGTAATGAGAATCCCCGAAAAGGTATCCAGATAATCCTCCAAAATACATAGTGTCGATATATCCAGATCATTGGTAGGCTCATCCAGAATCAATACATTTGGTGCTCCCATCAACACCTTTGCCAGGTACAGTCGCCGCTTCTCTCCACCGGATAATTTCTCAATCTTCTGATACTGAAGAGATCCGGCAAACAGAAACTTTTCCAGCATCTGAGATGCAGAGATATAACCATCCTCCGTCTTAATGTATTCCGCAGTATCCTTGATGTAATCGATGACACGCTCATTCGGATCCATATCCTGTGCTTCCTGCGCATAGTAACCGATATTCACCGTCTCACCAATCTCGACCCGTCCTCTGTCGGGTGTATATTCCCCGTTGATTAGTCGAAGCAGTGTAGTCTTACCGCAACCATTCGGGCCCAAAATACCAACACGATCATTGCGCAGAAAATGGTAGGTAAAATCATGAATGATATTACGTCCGTCAAAAGAAATACAAATATCGTCCAGTTCTATGGTCTTATTCCCCAGACGGGTAGACAGGCTACTGATCTCCGCCTGCGCATCGATCTGTACCTTTTCTTCGTCTCTCAACGCTTCATAACGCTGGATATGGGCTTTTTGCTTCGTGGATCTGGCTCTGGCCCCACGCTGCATCCATGCAATCTCCTTGCGAAGAATATTCTGGTGCTTCGCCTGGGTAGAAAGCGCCATTTCCTCCCTCTGTGTTTTCAATGCCAAAAAACCTTCGTAATTCGTCTTGTACGAATATAGTTTTCCTTTGTCCAATTCCACAATCCGATTGCACACCAAATCCAGAAAATAACGGTCATGGGTAATCATAACCAAGGTTCCGCGATAATTGCGAAGCCACTCCTCTAACCACTCTGTCATGTGATGATCCAAGTGGTTTGTGGGCTCATCCAGAATCAGCACTTCGTTCTTCGACAGCAATACAGCAGCAAGAGCCACCTTTTTCTTCTGACCACCGGAAAGTGTATCAATGGGTGCATAAATATCCGTAAATCCCAGACGATTCAGGATGGTCTTGGCCTCCCCCTCTACGCCATATGCCTCTGTTCCGACACTGGATGTCTCCGACGTCCCCGCATGCCCGCCTGCACTCATGGATCCTGTGACGCCGTGCATCTGATTGGCACTCATAACATACGAAAAAATAGTCTGTCCCATTTCAAATTCCGGGTTCTGCGAAAGATAATTGATTACCACATTGCTGCCTTTGACATATTCCCCGGAATCACCTTCCTCCAGTCCGGCAATGATCTTAAGGAGTGTGGATTTCCCCGTGCCATTGATGCCGATGACGCCCACCTTCTCCCCCTCTTCCAGACTGAAATCAATGCCGTCAAATAATACTTTATCCGTATATGCTTTTGTAAGGTTCTTAATCGTTAATAAATTCATAGGTTCTAGTCTAACATGGATAAATAAATTTATCAAATCAGGGGGAATGTTTTTCCATCATAATTTTCCAGAATATATGAATCTTTTGGATCTGTTTCGTTATACACAATGGTGACCGTATCACCTTTATGTTTATCGTATAATAACGATTTGATTCTACGGCATCCAAAGCCATGTTTCTCAACTGTATATTCTGCTTTTACATTGTGTACTGCCACATCATAATCTGACATATTTTATCCTTTCTTTTGTATTAAACATGTCAAAATCCGCAAAATGAAAAAGACTGAAAAAGTTAATAAAATCAACTTTTCCAGTCTAATCAATGTACGTGCGTGAGAGGATTCGAACCCCCGACACCTTGGTCCGTAGCCAAGTGCTCTA
>CAMAKU010000009.1 GCA_945836255.1 uncultured Roseburia sp.
ATCCAGGCGAACCGTGGGGTACAATCTGTCTAACCTTACGAAGACAAACTTGATGAACAAAAGGAAATTCCACCGGTTGGCATTGCTGCATTCTGTGATAGGAAAAGCAGTCAGATAAAAATGCATCACAATCCTATTTCGTAAACCCTCGCTGGAACACAGCAAAAGTTTCGCAAACACCTAGCATATTTAAAAATCATCACTGACCGGATACTCATCTTCACTGGTTCCCTCTGGTGAATAGGACGGATTAAGATATTGCTCAAATTGTGTTGCATTCATCAAAACGCTCCGTGGCTTTGTCCCCACCTCGGGCCCTACAACGCCAGCTTCTTCTAACTGATCCATAATACGGGCAGCCCGATTAAAACCAATCTTAAAATTCCGTTGCAACATTCCAATGGAACCTTTTTCTTTGCTGACAATCAGCCTTCCGGCTTCGGCAAAGTAAGAATCCACCTCATCCTCAAATCCGCTGCCGCCGCCAATGGCCGTTGCACCACCGGAGCCGTCAACACCGGAATCAATCACCTGTGAAATCTTCTCATCATAAAAGGCTTCTTCATTATTGCCCTTGATATAATCCACGACCGCTTGTACTTCTGCATCTGATACAAAAGCCCCTTGTACACGCAACGGCTTCGTATACCCCTGTGGATAATACAGCATATCGCCGTTCCCCAGCAGTTTCTCCGCGCCAAACATATCCAAAATGGTTCGGGAATCCACACCGCTATTGACAGCAAAGGCAATACGTGAAGGCATATTGGCTTTGATTAGTCCTGTAACAACATCCACTGACGGTCGCTGCGTCGCCAGAATCAAATAAATTCCCGCCGCACGTGCTTTCTGTGCCAGACGACAAATGGACTCCTCTACTTCTTTGGCTGCAACCATCATCAGGTCTGCCAACTCGTCAACGATTACAACCATCTCCGGCATTTTTTCAAAGGTTCCCAGTTCACCATTGGAATTGATGGGAAGTTGATAATTATGTTCTACCAGTTTTTTGTTGTAGGATTTGATATCCCGCACACCTGTATCTGCGAATTTCTGATAACGATCATCCATTTCCGTCACAGCCCAATGTAACGCCCCTGCCGCTTTTTTCGGCTCCGTCACTACCGGAATCAACAAGTGAGGAATACCATTGTAAATACTAAGTTCCACCACCTTAGGATCAATCATGATAAATTTCACATCGTCCGGACTTGCTTTGTAAAGAATACTCATAATGATGGTATTGATACAAACGGATTTACCGGAGCCTGTTGTTCCCGCAATCAACAGATGCGGCATCTTGGCGATATTGGCAGTGATTACATTGCCTGCAATATCGCGGCCCGCACAAAAGGTCACCTTTGACTCGCTGGCCTTAAATTCTTTGGAAGAAGCAAGTTCCTCAAAGGATACCATCACCTTGTCCTTATTGGGCACCTCAATACCAACAGCTGCCTTTCCGGGAATCGGCGCCTCAATTCGGATATCTGTAACAGCAAGGTTCAACTTGATGTCATCTGCCAGATTCGTAATCCGGTTCACCCTGACACCGACTTCCGGTAACAACTCATACCGGGTAACGGTGGGACCGCAGGTGACATCCGTCACCTCCACATTAATACCGAAATTACGCAGTGTCTGCTCCAGTTTATCTGCTGTCTCCTCCAATTGTGCCTTGGAATTCCCGTTGCCGGTGGTTTTCTTTTTCGTCAGCAGAGACAACGGTGGAAATTTATAGGTGCCATGTGCCTTTGCCTTACTCTTAGCAATGGAATCTGCCACGGCGTTGGCATTCTCCACCATCTCGTTGGTGCTTGCAATGGTCTTTCTGGGACGTTTTGTCCTAACTTCAGTAAGTGTATCCCCGCTACGTTCTGGTGATGCCTCGACCGATTCCGCCTCCGGCTCCTGCATGGGCATTGCCATAGTTACACGACGTGTTGAAGATGCTGTATCTGCACCGTGACCGGACGGGGGTTGCTCCGCAATTACCGACTTCGAACCTGTCGTCTTAGATGACAAGGGTACGCGGTTCACGTTTTTGACCTCCACATCAGCCTCAGGTGCAATATGTATTTCATTTAATTCATCTGAAGATGCATCGGCGGGCTCTACCGGCGCGGAAACTGCTGTATCAAAAGCAACCCCTGAAATCTTACGTTCATGGCGAGGCAGATTTTCATCCGCATTGCTTGCCTGTATCTGCTGTTGTCTGTCCTGTTCGATGCGACTCAAACGAGCAGTTCTGTCTTCATTGGGATCCACATTCTTACGTCTGACACGCCTTCTGGCACCCGCCTGACGCAACAGCGATTTCTCAGTAATTAAAATGACGCAGATAATCATTAAAATTATGGTAATCACGTAAGCACTAATCAAACCAAAACCTTCTACAAGGCCGGTCGCGATTAATCCTCCGATGAAACCACCACCTGATTTCTCTTCAAAACCAAAATAATAAGCGCGCACTGCACCAAACGGAGCGTCGCTATGTACCATCAATTCTGTCAAAACACTGGCGAGAATCATAAGGACACCACCGGAAATCAACTTCACCAGTGCAACCCGATTCCCGCGATTGGAAATACCAAAAAAAACGGCAACCAAAAACAAGATCGGAAACAGATAACCAATCAACCCGAATACACCAAAAAGAAAACCGCTTACGGCATTTCCCACAACGCCCCCAATGCCCAGATTGCTCAAAAAGAGAAGAATGGAAATCGCCAGCGTTACCCAGAGGATAATTTCTTTGATGGTTTCTATTTTCGCCACATCAATCACTTCGGCTTCCACAGTAACATTTTGTGTCTGGGTCTTCTTCGCTCCCGTCTTCTTACGTGCAGATGTACGTGTGGTTGTCTGCGTATTTTTCTTTTGTGCACTGCTCTTTTTTGTTGTTGTATTCTTTGCAGAAGATCCTGTCGTCTTCTTATTTGCCATGCCTATCCAACCTCAACTTCTATAATGTCATGCACCCGGCAACGATCGCAATCGTACCAATGATAAAACAATACACGGAAAAGAATAAGAACTTCTTTTTGCGAACAATCACCAACATTGTCTTAATACAAATATAGCCTACAACGGCCGCTACCAGCATTCCGACAAGATATGCAATCAAGTCGGATGATGGTGTGGCGGCAATATGAAAATCCTTTAACTCCAGTACTACGGCTCCCAGTACGGCAGGAATTGACATAATAAAGGAATATTTTACTGCAAAGGAACGCTCCATTCCACTCAGCAGACAAGCAGTAATGGTCGTACCGGAGCGTGAAAGTCCCGGAAGTGTGGCAACGCCCTGACAAACACCGACAAATACGGCATTCCCGTAAGATGTAGTGGACATATCCTTTTCTCCGGTCCTGACGCGATCTGCAATAAACAGAAGAACTGCGGTAACCAGAAGACAGATGCCGGGCACAAAGATTGTCTGGGATGCCTGCTCGATCAAATCACTCCCAAGAAATCCGATGATACCGGTGGGAATGGTGGATACAATCACCAGCATGACAAAGCGACGATACGCGCTATTCACAATCTTTCGATACGCTGATTTGTTCGCTGAAAAAAGATTATGAAACCAAATACCAATATTAACAAAAAAGTCGATGATAATTGCAATTCCCTCGCAAATCATTTCCCAGATATCTTTATAGTAGACAACAAAGATTGCAATCAGCGTTCCCAAATGTAATAAAACATCAAACAGAATGCCGGTATCCGTATTAACGTGAAACAAAGCCTTGAATAAGGCGAGATGCCCCGAACTGCTGACCGGTAAAAATTCAGTAATCCCCTGAATCAGTCCCATAATGATTGCTTGTAATAATGTCATATGATCCTCCAATAAATAAAATCCAACGAGTCTATATTACCATATTTTCCAACCAGTGTCATTATTACTTTTCGATAACTATCATTGTGCAATCATAGACTTCAACTGACATATTGCATCCTTTAATCCTCCCACACGGTTAATCAAACCGATTTCTACTGCCTGACTCCCTACCAATATTGTTCCCAGATCCTTTGCCATCATATCTTTTGCCATCATCAATTGCTCCAATTTGTCCTTTTGCACATCAGAATGTCCACAGATAAAATCCATAATACGTTCCTGCATCTGATTGAATTGATAATACGTCTGTGGCGCCCCCAGTACCGTACCCGTGATTCTTACCGGATGTGCCAGCATGGTGGCTGACGGCACAATATAAGAATATTGTGTGGCAACGGCCAGCGGAATTCCAATGGAGTGACTTCCTCCAATGACCAGTGAAACCGTCGGTTTTTCCAGTGATGCCAATAGTTCCGCGATGGCCAGACCACATTCTACATCTCCGCCAATGGTATTTAGAACAATTAGTATTCCATCAATGTGCTCATCATTTTCCACTTCAATCAATTGGGGAATAATATGTTCATATTTTGTTGTCTTTGTACCGCCTGACGAAACATCATGTCCCTCAATTTCACCGATAATCGTAATAATTTGTATCTTGTAACCTTCTTTTGTACTGACAACTCCTTGACCATATTCTTTAATCTGATCCATACATTTTACCTCCCGGGAAGTCAAGTTCATAACAGTGACGAGATACGCATACAACGTACATTTTCCTCGTCGCCATAACAAAAAAATAGAGAACACATCGTGTCCTCTATTAAGTATGTGAATTCATCTGACAAATATGTACTTACTCACCAATGAGATAAGAATACAGTCCTTCATAATTTGCTTTGGAATTACCCCAGGAATAATCTTTTTTCATGCCACGCTCCACGATTTTATTCCACTCTGCCTTCTTTTCAAAGAAAACATATTTTGAGTAATTGACCGTATTGAGCAATTCTTCGCCATTATAGTTAGCAAATGAGAATCCGTCGCCGGTATGTTCGTATTCATTGAACGGCACTACCGTATCCTTCAGACCTCCCGTCTCGCGGACAATCGGAACCGTACCATAACGGAACGAAATCAACTGTGTCAGTCCACAAGGCTCAAAACGGGATGGCATCAAAAATGCATCTGCGGCCGCATATAACTTATGTGCCAAATCCTCCGAATAACAGATGTTGGCTGAAATCTTATCCGGATACTTCCATGCATAATGACGGAACATGTTCTCATACATGGTCTCACCGGTTCCAATAACCACCAGTTGCGTATTATCATCTACCAGACGTTCAATACAGTAATTGATCAGGTCAAGTCCTTTCTGATCCGTCAAACGGGAAATCAATCCGATCATATATTTCTTCTTATCAACGACCAGCCCCAGCATCTCCTGTAATTTTTCTTTATTGACCTTCTTATTTGTTCGAAAATCAGAAACACTGTAATTCTTGAAAATGGCTTCATCCTTCTGGGGATCATACATCTGATAATCAATACCATTGACAATACCACGCATATCAAAATGACGCGCCTGCAACAATCCTTCTAAGCCCTCGCCGTAATATACCGTCTGAATCTCGTTGGCATAGGTATCACTTACCGTCGTTATGTAATCCGCATACACCAATCCGCCCTTGAGCATATTGGCAGCCTTCTTGAATTCCAACTTGTCCGGTGTAAAAAGTTCCATGGGCAGTCCGGAAATGCCCTGAATCGTCTCAATATCCCATACGCCCTGGAATTTGAGATTGTGGATTGTCACAATCGACTTCATTCCCCAGAAAAACGGATTGGATGCAAATTCTGTCTTCAGATAGACCGGAATCAGCCCTGTCTGCCAGTCATGGCAGTGAATAATGTCCGGCTGGAAATCAATCACCGGTAACATGGATAGTACCGCCTTATCGAAGAACGTAAACTTTTCGATATCACGCCGAGCATCTGCATAGGGATAAAAGCATTCGAAATATTCGAGATTATCGATAAAATAATAAGTAATGCCCTGATATACATACTTCATGACACCCACATATTTTTCTCCGACATACGGTCCCATTCCCAACTGAAAATGGCACACGTACTCAAACTGATCCCGATACTGGGGCGGAATGCAAGTGTAGTTGGGAACAACCACGCGAATATCCCACTCCGAAGCATCAAACTCTTTCGGCAATGCGCCTACCACGTCTGCCAATCCTCCGGTTTTGACAAACGGAACACATTCACTTGCTGCAAAAAGCACTTTCTTCATAAGAACCCTCCTAAATTATTCATCCCAATTGTGATATACTTCCTGGACATCATCATCCTCTTCTAACAGGGATAAAATCTTGTTAATATTGTAGAGATCCTGTTCATCCGTCAACTCAACATAAGTCTGTGGAATCATGGTAACCTCAGCATCTGCCATGGCAATATTCTCTTTTTCCAATGTCTCTCTTACCACCGAGAAATCATCCGGATCAGTAAATACAATAAAGGAATCCTCTTCCTCTGCAAAATCTTCTGCACCGGCATCCAGCGCAATCATCATTAAATCATCGGCATCCATATCGCAATCTTCCTTCGCGATAATAATCTGACCTTTTTTGTCAAACATATATGAGACGCAGCCCTGTGTTCCCAGACTTCCCTTCCCTTTGGTAAAAGCACTGCGTACATTGGCCGCCGTACGGTTCTTATTATCCGTCAATGCATCTACAATAATCGCTGTGCCGTTGGGACCATAGCCTTCGTAAGTGACTGATTCATAATTCACTGCACTGGCATCGCCGGCTGCTTTCTTAATGCCACGGTCAATTGTATCATTCGGCATGTTATTGGCTTTTGCCTTAGCAATTACATCACGTAGTCTACTGTTATTATCCGGATCCGGACCACCTTCTTTGACAGCCACAGCAATTTCTCTTCCGATAATGGTAAAAATCTTACCTTTTGCAGCATCATTCTTCTCTTTCTTGTGCTTAATATTCGCAAACTTTGAATGTCCTGACATAACTAAAAATCCTCTTTTCTAATGTATTCTACCTGTTCAGTGTATCATTTTTTGATAGGCCTTTCAAGAAAGGAAGCATGGAATTTCACGAATTCGTTTCATCGGCAAATACTTGAATCTGTCGAATCATCTTACCGACGACATCCTGCACCTTAAAAAGATAGCCGCCATACTTCACTTCAAAGCGTTCGTGTTCCTCCGGAATCTTGTCTATATGGGCAATCAAAAACCCATTCAACGTCTCAAAATCATCCGGAAAATCAATTCCCAACACCTCACTGGCTTCTTCCAACGTGGTACTTCCATCCATAATGTAAAAATCAGGAGCCACTCGCTCAATCGACTGTTCCTCACTATCGTGCTCGTCCTGAATATTACCCACAATCTCTTCCAGGATATCCTCCATGGAAATCAGTCCGCTGGTCTGTCCGTATTCGTCCACAACCAGCATCATGTGCTTTTTCTTTGATTGCATTTTGGCAAACAAAGTATTCAATCCATGAGTCTCAGGCACAAATTCCGCAGAATGCAACAATTCATCCAAATCCCGCAGTTTTTTCGGATATACTGATTGATCCTGTGCATAAGAAAGCGCATCCTTAATATGCAATACACCGATGATATTGTCCAAATCCTGAAGATAAACGGGATACCGGGAATAGGTGGAAGTCTGCATAAAGGTCAACACTTCCCCAAAGGTCATGTCACCATCCAATGCCACAATCTGCTTTCTATGCACCATGATATCCTTGGCATCCTTGTCCCCAAATTCAAAAATATTCTGAATCATAGCCGCTTCGCTGGCAAGTAACACCCCTTGTTCATGGCCTTCATTCACCATGGAAATGATCTCGTCTTCCGTGACATCATCCAGTTCATCCTTGGGATCAACACCGAAAAGACCGCTTATTTTTTTGCTCACAAAATCATACAGAGCAATCAGCGGCGTAAATATAATATGTAGCACCGAATAAATCCCGACAAAACGCGCCGCAACCTGCGCCCCCTTTTTGGAACTGACACGATAAGGAATGCCAAAACAGAGAATTGCCACTGCCAATACAAAAATCAGCAATGTCACCACCGCTACAATCATAGGAAACGGCATCGAACCGGATGACAGGCCAAAAGATACCATATCCGTCCCCGTCAACACAATCCCGAAACCACAGCAAATCCTGAGAAATGAACTGCTGATTACCAGTAAATGCTCGTCACTATAATATCGTTCAATCTGATCTGCTTTCCTTTGATGTGTTTCACGCAGTGCATCCAGATCATTGTCATTGAAATGTTCCACTGCTGTTTTGAAACTAATGACGATGATTTGCAGAATACAAAACAGAACAAATGATATTCCGCAAATCATCAGCCTGACACTATCATCCATGTCTATTACCACCTCGTTTGTATTTTATGTCTGAATCATACAATGATTTCCTACATTTAGCAATGCTATGTAAGAAGTTCAAGGCTGATTTCCAGTGCTTTATCCACTTCAAACAATACCTGATGATCCAAATGACATATTTTATCTTTTAGTCTGGTCTTATCAATGGTGCGGAGCTGTTCCAACAACACAACCGAATCCTTGACAAGATCATACTTTCCACTATCCAGCGATACATGTGTCGGTAATTTCGCTTTGTGAAGCTGCGAAGTAATTGCCGCACATATGACGGTTGGAGAATGGGCATTACCAACGTCATTCTGAATAATTAATACCGGACGGATTCCACCCTGTTCTGAACCTACGACCGGCCTTAGATCTGCATAATAAATATCGCCTCTTCGAATTGTCATACTACACTCTCCAAAATTGAATTTATAAATAGTATTTCCACAATTTTGAAAGCTATTCATATTACATTATGCAAAATAATTCATTTCGTCAATACAGGTTCCGTTTTTGTAATAGTCTCTCGGAATCCGAATCCCCAAATCACAGGCCAATTCATAATTAAAACGACCGGAACGATCCCCCAGTTCCTCCATGGTGATTTCTTCCTTACCATCCCTTCCAATCAAAGTAACCCTGTCCATACAAGCGACATCCGGAATATGAGTCACGTCCACCATGAACTGATCCATACAGACACGCCCCACAATGGGTGCTCTCTTTCCCCGAATAAGTACGTCCCCCTGATTGGAGAGGGTTCTGGGATAACCATCCCCGTATCCAACCGGAATCGTAGCAATCTTTTGTGTCTTTGATGTAACGTAAGTTCCACCGTAACCAATAGCTTCCCCTGCTGATAATTCTTTGATATGCACAATATGACTGTACAGAGACAATGCAGGACAAAGTGAAAACTGATGATCCACTTCATCCGAAGGCCACAGACCATAAAGCGTAATGCCTGCACGAACCATGTCCATGTGATATTCTCCCAGCTCCAGAATAGATGCGCTGTTGCAACAATGACGAAGTGCAAAATGAATTCCTTCGTCCCCAAGCCACCCGATCATCTGGTCAAACCGCGCATATTGCTCTGCCGTATGAGATTTGTCCGTCTCATCAGCCCTTGCAAAATGAGTAAAAATCCCCTCCAATTCCAAATCATCCAGACGGCTGATTCGTATAATTTCCTCCACACTCTGGCGATGAACAGCATATCCAATCCGGTGCATTCCGGTATCAATCTTAATGTGTACATAGGCTTTTTTGTGTAACTGCTCTGCCACCGCTGCAATGGATTGCGCCATATCATAACGAAAGACCGTAAATCGGATTTCCTCCCGTATCAGTGCCTCAAAATCCTTTTCAAACACATACCCCAGGATCAAAATCATTTTTTTCATCCCTGCTCTACGCAATTCCAGTGCTTCCTCCGCCGTAGCCACTGCATAGCCGCAAATAGCGGTGTTTTGCTCCAGTTCCCGAGCAATGGCAATGGCTCCATGGCCATAACCATTGGTTTTGATAACGGCCAGCATGGGCACCGGCTCTGGCAATTGTAATTCCATTTGGCGAATATTTTCCTCTATGGCATCCAAATCTACATTCGCATAGACTCTTCTATATTCTGATACTTCCAAAATCAAAGACCTCTTTCCTTATATATCAACTTGATGCCATCGATGATATCCGATGCCACCATACTATGCATTCCCTGCTGCTGTGCGGCCCGATCACCTGCCATACCATGCAAATAGACTCCAACCGCAGCCGCCTGTTCCGGCGTCATACCCTGGGCTACCAATCCGGCAATGAGTCCGGTCAGCACATCACCGCTTCCTGCAGTCGCCATGCCGGCATTACCGGTTGGATTCAGATAGGTGGCGGCATAAGGATCCGAAATCACTGTTGCTGCATCTTTAAGAACACAGATTACACGATACGTTTTTGCAAACTCCTGACAAACAGCAAGCTTATGCTCCTGAATGAACATGATTGGATTGTCTGTCAATCGGGACATCTCTCCCAGATGAGGCGTCAGAATCATCTCGGTATGTGCGCTTGCCAACCAATCCCGATGCTTCGCCAGAAGATTGAGAGCATCCGCATCGACAACCATCGGCACTTCTGCATTTTGCAGAGTTACCCGGACCAGATTCTCTGCTACGTCATCCTGACCAATTCCCGGTCCGATGGCAACCACATCCGCCCATTGCAGTTGTTCCAGCAACTCCTGCTCGTCCCATTGTTCATAGCCCACCACAATTGCCTCCGGAAATTGTGACAAAATACTGGTGCGATTACAAGTGGGTGTATAGATTCGGACCATTCCGATACCACTAATCATGGCACTATAGCCTGCCAGATAAGCAGCCCCTGCCATATGTGTATTGCCTGCAATCAAAAGAACTTTGCCATGACTGCCTTTGTTGGCATCAGGTTGTAGCACCGGAAGCAAATCCAGATCGGACATCTCCAGTGCTCTGCACATAGGCTTAGGTTCTCCCAGACTATGCTCCGTAATGCCGATATCAACCACATGTAATCTACCACAATATTTCTTCCCCGGATAGATCATCTGACCAATCTTGGCAAAGCCAAAGGTAATCGTCTCATCCGCACAAAATGCTGTGCCAAGAATCTGCCCATCATCTGCCGAAATACCTGAGGGCATATCGATTGCAATTTTAACAGCATCAAAATCATTGCACTGTCGGATGCATTCTGCATCTTCACCCACAATCTCCCGGGATAATCCAATACCAAACAGGGCATCAATCAGTACGCCACACTGTTCCAGGCACTGAATATCAGTCTCTATCTTTAGTCCATAATTCTCACAGATCAGACGCTGCTTTCTGCAATCTTCCGTCATTCTGGAATCATCACCAACAAACACAACACGAACCGGCACTTTCTGTAACATCAACAGCCGGGCAATCGCAAATCCATCTCCACCATTATTGCCACTGCCACACACGATGCCTACGGACGACTTAAGCATATTCTCTTTATGCAAAAAAGAAACAACCGACAAAGCCGCCCGTTCCATGAGGACCATGGACGGAATTCCATACTGATGTATGGTCTGGCTATCGCATTGTTTCATTTCACGACGATTTAAAATATATCTCATAGCACTCCTTTTCGTACGTAATCATCTCAAAGGATCCAATGATTTGTGGTTCATCTGTCACTTTTCTGTAGAAGCATATGATGTCGGTGCTTCCGGTGCAGTCGTCAACTTTCGATCATCCGAGGTGTCCCCCTTCGGACGATCTTCATCTGTGACCAGATCCACATCATCATTTCGTACATCAAAAAGATTTATGATGTCTTTTCCAAAAATATCATGCATATAGGCATAAATCTCTTTATTATTAATCTCTCTGTTCTGCTTGCGGATTATATTTTTCTTGAGTTCCACTCGGATCTTCTTAATCCAGTCAGCAATCTCCTCCGCCTCCCGATAATTCACACGAATACGGTCATAACAAAAATTCATCGTTTCCATCATAAGGGCATCGTTACAACGCTGAATCTCTCTGGGAATCTCCAAAAGTTCATCCTCATTCTGCTCAATCTTCTGATTTACCTCATCAATGAGCCTGCGGTCTTCTTCCATCTTGCGACCTCTTTCGGTATCACCGGAAGTCTCTGTATCGTCCATATTATCAACGATATTCTTCATCAACGAAGCCTTGACGCGCTTTAATTCTTTTAATTCCTGATTCAAAGCCCCCTGTCTGGCAAGAATGTTATTTAACTCATTCTCCAACGTGACAACCTGCTGTGGCTTGCCTTCCAACGCAAACAGCCGATGCCACTTCTGGTCAAGTACCAGTATGGGTATTTTTGCTTTTGCCAATGCTTCTGTAAATGCCTGTCGTGCCAACTATCATCACCTACGATCCGCCAAATCCCACAGCCACAACGCTTCCGGGAAATCCTGTATTATTTGTTATGATTTGCAATGTTATAAGACAACTGCATCAGACTATCGGATAAGTGAACATTCTCAACCACCAGTCCATCAATATCGTCCAGATCCACATGTGCAAAATTCCAGATGGCATGCACCCCCAACGATGCCAGTTGTTGTGCTGTGGATTCCGCATTTTGCTTCGGTAACGTCAAAGCAGCAATGTCCACTTTCGTGTTCTTGACAAACTCCGGCAATTCATCCAGCATACAGATGGGTATGCCACGTACCGTCTTTCCTTTTAATGCCGGGTTCACATCAAATAGGCCTACAATACGAAATCCTAATTTCTCAAACTTGACATAATTGGCAATCGCCTGTCCCAAGTTACCAATACCAATCACGATCACATTATGTGTCTCATTCAATCCAAGGATTTTGCCGATTTCATCGTAGAGATACTGGACGTTATATCCATACCCCTGCTGACCAAAACCACCAAAATTATTTAAATCCTGTCGAATCTGCGATGCCGTCACATGCATCTTAGAACTGAGTTCGTTGGATGAAATACGTTCTACACCCGCATCCAGCAGTTCACCCAAATATCGATAATATCTGGGCATACGGCGAATAACCGCTTGGGAAATTTCTTTTTCCACAATCTATCCCCCTATGCTTCTTTTCTTCTGATAATAAAATTATAGTAATTTTAAAAAAAGATGTCAATGTGTCAAAAGTTTAACGACAGCATCTCTGAAAGTTCTTCCCACAAAGCATATAACGCATCCAATTCCTGTTGTATCGTTTGCTGTCTGGCAGACAATTCATTCAGACGGGCAGAGTTGGTTGCCACTTCATCTTTTGCAAACTCTAACTCCAGTTCTGCCAGTTCATTTTCGTAATCGTTGATCTTTGTTTCTGCCTCTTTGATCTGATTTTCGATCTTTCTACGCTCGCTCTGCATCTTTTTCTGCTGTTTCCAATCCGTTTTCCCCTCGGATTCTGTCTCAACAGACAAGGATGCCTGATCCTGTCGCGCACAGGTAGCCTGTTGCTGCTGGGTCAGTTTCTTTTCCAGATAATAATCATAATTACCAAGAAAGACTTGGAAATGACAATCGGACAATTCCAGAATCTTATGAGCCGTCTTATTGATGAAATAACGATCATGGGACACATACAGTACGGTTCCTGCATAAGCATTAAGCGCATTTTCCAGTATCCCCTTAGACTCCATATCCAGATGGTTTGTCGGCTCATCCAGAATCAGGAAATTGGCCCCTGACAACATTAATTTGGCCAGAGAAATCCGTCCACGTTCTCCACCGCTGAGGTCACCAATCCGTTTGTAGCAGTCATCCCCCAAAAACATGAACGCCGCAAGGACATTGCGTATTTTCGTGTGACTCAGCCCCGGATAAGCATCACTCATCTCTTCAAACAAGGTCTTACGATCATCCAGCACCTGTTGTTCCTGATCGTAATAGCCGATGGTGACATTGGCGCCCAGACGAAAAACACCTCGATCAGCATCCACCATATGATTAATAATCTTCAGCAGTGTGGTCTTACCGGTTCCGTTATCACCAATCACCGCCACATGTTCCCCACGCTGCAGCAGAAAATCAAAATCCGAAAACAACGTAACTCCATCATACGATTTCGCCAGACCGGACAATTCCAGCACATCATTTCCGCTGATTCGCTCCGGTTCCAGTGTCAGATGCATCGTGTCTTCCTCATTGATCGGCTTTTCAATGATTTCCATCTTATCCAACGCCTTCTGTCGGCTCTCCGCTCGTTTGATGGATTTCTCGCGATTAAACTGCTTTAATTTATCAATAACTTCCTGTTGGTGGGCAATGGCTTCCTGCTGCTTTTCATATTCCCGCAGTCTGGTCTTGCGCAATTCCTCCTTCTGAAGTGCAAAGGCAGAATAATTTCCCTTGTAAACATGGGCTTTATGTAAACTAATATCTATCACTTTAGAAACAATGCGATCCAGAAAATAGCGATCATGGGCTACGATGACCACCGTTCCTTTATAATTCATCAAAAAACCTTCCAGCCATTGGATGGATGACAGATCCAGATGGTTGATGGGCTCATCCAACAACAGCAAATCCGGTTTGGTGACCAGCAGACGTCCCAGTGCCACACGCGTCTTCTGACCGCCGGACAGCATGTCCATCGTCTTGGTAAAATCCTCTTCCGAAAATCCCAGTCCGCGGAGAACGCCCTGCACTTCCGATTCGTAGGCATATCCGTTCTTATGGTCAAACAGATCGTGAAGTTCATGGTATTTGACCAGAAGCCGGTTGAGTTCTTCCCCTTCCAGATGACGCATCTGCTCTTCCATAGTTTCCAGACTTGCCTTCATCTGTAAGATATCTGCACGCGAAGAATAGACGGTCTCATAGACCGTCCCATCTTCTGTATCATTCTGATATTGTGCCAGATAACCAATGGCCGTATCTTTGGCCAGAATCACCGTGCCTTGATCCGGTTCTAATTCTCCGGTTATTATTTTCAGCAGGGTTGATTTACCTGCACCATTGTTCCCCACAATGGCAACCTTGTCCCCTTCATTAATCTGAAAGGAAACATCCGTTATGATCTCATCACTTCCAAATGCTTTGGAAAGATTCTGGCATGATAAAATCATCCTATCCTCCTACAACATGCCCTCTAATGTCTTACGGATTGCTTTGATGAAATCCTGACTGTTCAAAACCACCGGCTCATCAATGGTGGTAATCAACGCAAGATCTTTTGTCATCTGTCCGCTTTCAATCGTCTGAATACATGCTTTTTCTAATTTATCTGCAAAGGTACACAATTCCGGTGTACCATCTAACTCTCCACGCTTACGCAGTGCTCCGGTCCATGCAAATATGGTTGCCACCGAATTTGTAGATGTCTCTTCGCCTTTTAAATGTTTGTAATAATGACGCTGTACCGTACCGTGTGCGGCCTCGTATTCATATACTCCCTGAGGAGACACCAATACGGAAGTCATCATCGCAAGAGAACCGAATGCGGAAGATACCATATCACTCATCACATCGCCATCATAATTCTTACATGCCCAGATGTAACCGCCCTCTGACTTCATGACACGTGCAACCGCATCATCAATCAGTGTATAGAAATAGGTAATACCGGCATCTGCAAATTTCTGTTGATACTCTGCATCAAAAATCTCCTGAAAAATATCCTTAAACGTATGATCGTATTTCTTGGAAATCGTATCTTTTGTTGCAAACCAGAGATCTTGTTTGGTGTCCAGCGCATAATTAAAGCAACTGCGCGCAAAACTCTCGATGGAAGCATTGATATTATGCTGTCCCTGTACCACACCGGCACCGGTAAATTGATGTACCAGTTCGCTGGTCTGGGTGCCGTCCTCAGCAGTATACACCAGTTCCACTTTACCAGGACCCGGAATAACCATCTCAGAATTCTTATAGACATCCCCATAGGCATGACGCGCAATGGTGATGGGCTTTTTCCAGTTTCGTACACATGGTTCGATACCTTTTACAATAATTGGTGCACGGAATACAGTACCATCCAAGATGGCACGAATGGTTCCGTTGGGACTCTTCCACATCTCTTTGAGATCATATTCCTCCATACGTGCTGCATTTGGTGTGATAGTAGCACATTTCACAGCAACACCATACTTTTTGGTTGCCTCAGCAGAATCAACTGTTACCTGATCGTTCGTCGCATTGCGGTGTTCCAATCCCAGATCATAATATTCTGTCTTTAAATCTATAAATGGTGTTAAAAGTTCATCTTTAATCATCTGCCAGAGGATTCTGGTCATTTCGTCGCCATCCATCTCTACCAATGGGGTCTTCATTACAATCTTGCTCATATCATTAGCCTCCTTTTGCTTCATCACTATCGTTTCTTAGTATAGCAAATCTTCCCTGATTGGTAAAGATAAGATCAATCTTCCGCTTTTTTGTCACTCTTTTCTTTCCCCAGCATAAGATACATTGTAAATATTGAGGAGGTTTTCTTATGAGTGACCTGGTAGCAACAAATTGTGGATGTGGAAATGAACCTAGCTGTGGATGCAGCTCCCTGATCTGGATTATCCTGATTCTTGCATTATGCAATAATGGTGGTTCTGTATTTTCTTCCGATAACGGCTGTGGCTGTGGCTGCAACGGTATCTGGATCATCCTGTTATTGATCTTCTGTTGTAACGATGGATGCGGCAGCATCTTCTAAATGACACACAAAACAGGCGCCCAATCTGGGCGCCTGTTTTCATCTGTATCTTTTATTCGGCGGGGTTTTAGCGTTCCTTTGCACCCGCGCTCTCTCGTTTTGTTCTCGTTCTTCCTTCTTTTTCTGTTTTTGGCACTGACAATCTACATCAATTTCATAACATTCATTTTTATTCAGGATGAAACGCTTCACGATTTTACTCCGTTTGTATTTTTACTATTATCATATTCTAACTTTGCTATTTCGTCATATAGTAAAATAAAAAGCAGTTTATGGAAAACGACAATTTTTCTCTTTACGATGATCGGCTCCAGAGCAAGGACATACTGATTTTAAAAACCATTCTGCCCTATTTGAATTCTACTGCGCAGAAAAATATTTCCATGATGATCTCCTATCTGCAATTACAAAAAACAATGGAATACTTCGAAAATCCGGAGAACACCATGCAGATCTGTGCCATGGAAACGAAAGGCTCCACAGCCGATATCTTAAACGCAGTCAAAGTACATTGTAACCAGACCGAGCAACAACAGATTGATCGAATTTTGAATGCACTACAAATGATCTCAACCTATGAAATATTATTCAATGGAGGTGACGAATGAATGGACTCCTCATTCCTTAACAATCCCGCATTTCAAGCGATTCCCAAAGAGAAGCAGCAATTTTTGCAAGCATTTGCTGCTCAAAACCATTCCAACGATGCCAATGAACTGGCCAACCAGTTGTCCAGTGCTGCTATGGAAGCAAAATCCCGAGGGTTATCCTTTACAGATGCCGAGACCACATTATTGATTAACATCTTAAAACAGAATATGTCACCGGCGGAGCAACAAAAAGCGGATCGAATCATTCAATTGGTACGCACCTTCCGCCCACACTAAAACACCTCACTTCAAAAAAAGTCTGACCGGGTCATAGACTTCCCGGGTCAGACTTTTCTATGATGTGAAATTATTTAACAACAATATTGATGATTCTGCCCGGAACATAAATCTCCTTCACAATGTTACCGGTCAGTTTGTCGCCCAATGCCTCTTTACCTGCGGCAAGGGCATCCTCTTTGGCAATCTCCTTTGCAACGGTGATTACCGTCTTAGTCTTGCCGTTGATCTGAACCGCAATCTCAATCTCATCATCTTCCATAGCCTTCTCATCATATTCCGGCCACTGCGCCGTAAATACGGAGGCATCATGACCGAGTTCATGATAAAGTTCCTCACTGATATGCGGTGCAAACGGTGCCAGAAGGATAACAAATGTCTCTAACGTCTTCTTATCCACCTGCTTTGTCTTCGCCATGTCACATAAGTTATTATTATGCTCCATAAATGCTGAGATTACCGTATTCAAACTGAAATTCTCCAGACGTGTCGTAACGTCATATACCAGACGATGACGTTCTTTTACGACCTTGCTGGATTCCGGTGCTCCATCATCTTTGTGATCCATAACCAGATTCCAGAACTTGGTAAGGAAACGATAAATCCCTTCCAATCCACGGTCATCCCAGATAGAATCCAACTCCGGTGGTCCAATGAACAGTTCATACAGACGAAGGGAATCACAGCCATAATCTCTGACAATATCATCCGGCGAAACGATATTTCCTAAAGATTTACTCATCTTTGTAGCAGCACCGGTCTCTTTGTCACGTCCACATACCATTCCCTGATTAAACAATTTCTTAAATGGCTCCTGGAAATCCACCACGCCGATATCATATAAGAACTTGGTATAGAAGCGGGAATACAACAGATGCAATACTGCGTGCTCCACACCACCGATGTACATATCAACCGGCAGATACTTATCTGCCTTCTCCTTGGATACCAGTTCCTTATCGTTCTTATTATCTACATAGCGAAGGAAATACCAGGAAGAACCTGCCCACTGAGGCATAGTGTTGGTCTCGCGCTTTGCCGGCTTGCCACAGCATGGACATGTGGTATTCACCCAGTCAGTAATGTCAGCAAGCGGCGACTCGCCTGTTCCGGTAGGCTGATAAGAATCCACCTCCGGCAATAACAAGGGCAACTGATCTTCCGGTACCGGCACAGCACCACAATCCGGGCAATGCACAATCGGGATCGGCTCGCCCCAATAACGCTGTCTTGAGAATACCCAGTCACGCAACTTGTAGTTCGTCGTCTTTCTTCCGAATCCCATCTTCTCAATCATGGCCGGGGCTTCTTTCTTCAGCACGGATGATTCCATGCCGTTCCAGTCACCGGAATTGATCATGATTCCGGATGCTTCTGTATAAGCCTCTGTCATATCTTCAATCTCTTTGCCGTCTTTAGAGATCACCTGAATGATCGGTATATTAAATTTCTTGGCGAATTCAAAATCTCTGTCATCATGTGCCGGAACACACATGATTGCTCCGGTACCATAATCAGCAAGTACATAATCAGACAACCAGATTGGTACCTTTGCACCGTTCAACGGATTGATGGCATAACTTCCCGTAAATACACCGGTCTTTTCTTTATCCTGCAAACGATCTACCGAAGACTTCAATGATGTTTTATAAATGTAATCTTCTACTGCGGCCTTTGTCTCCTCGGTCGCCAGACTGGTTGCAAGGGCATGTTCCGGAGCAAGTACCATAAACGTAGCACCATACAGGGTATCCGGTCTTGTCGTATAGACCGTAATCTTCTCCTCACGATTCTCCACTGCGAAGTCAACCTCGGCACCATAACTCTTACCGATCCACTCGGTCTGCATCTTCTTTACCTTTTCCGGCCAGTCCAGTGTGTCCAAATCATCCAACAGACGATCTGCATATGCAGTAATCTTAAGCATCCACTGCTTTAGGTTCTTCTTTGTCACATCAGCGCCGCATCGCTCACACTTGCCGTTCACCACTTCCTCATTGGCAAGACCGGTCTTGCAGGACGGACACCAGTTAATCGGCATCTCCTTTTCATAGGCCAGACCCTTTTTGAACATCTGGACGAAAATCCACTGTGTCCACTTATAGAATTCCGGATCTGTGGTGTTGACTTCCATATCCCAATCATAAATTGCGGAAATCTCATTAATCTGACGCTTGATATTGGCAATATTCTTTGCCGTGGAATCTGCCGGATGCACACCCATCTTGATGGCATAGTTCTCCGCCGGCAGGCCAAATGCATCCCATCCCATGGGATGAATCACATAATAACCGTGCATCAATTTGTAACGACTCCATACATCGGAGATAACATATCCTCTCCAATGACCTACATGAAGACCGTTACCGGATGGATACGGAAACATATCCAGACAGTAATATTTCTCTTTCTTACCGTCGTTGACATTGATCGGATGTTCTTCCCACTCTTTGCGCCACTTTTTTTCAATCGCTCTATGATTGTATGGTACTGCCATTTTTCATTCCTCCTATTGATAAATGATAAGCATTTTGCCTATCCATCGTACTCCATACGAAAAATACACAGTAAAAATTTTATCACAAGGGCGCGATTTGTCAAGGAAATTGCATTAGTCATACATGATGCTGTCACAGTTAATCACCAGTATCTTGTCAATGGGATAACGACAGGTTCCTTTGCCATCACTTCCTTCATAATATTTATAACTGGCTGTCTCAAACAGCACATAACACAGTCCATCCTCTACGCTGAGAGATTCTGACCCCGGCGGCATTTCGATATGATACGACGGTGACAGAAATTGTTTCTCCAATGCGTCGAGATTGTCATACACCGACAGATAGGATGACTGATTCCTCCCATAAGACTGACTCACCCACAGGCGTCCGTCGTCATCAAAACTCAGTCCCTGCACCTTCGGCGGAATGAAATATTTTTGTTCTGCCAACAGTTTTGTGCCGTCAAAACGGTAGGCATACATCATTCCGGGCGTATAAATCCGATGGGTTGCAATGTAAAGGACTCCGTCATAGCAAGCCACCGCCGAAGGAATATTTTGCACCTGGTATCGCTGAAAACAATTGGTGATATCAATAAAATTCTGGTTGCTGAGTTCTGCCAGACGCTTAATAAAATCATAGGAAATCCGCTCAATTTCTTTTGTATTGGAATGACAGATCCAGAGATCATTACCGTCAAACGCAATTCCTCCCAGATGACTGTTGGCTTCCATGCCAAAAGAGATTCGATACGCTCCGGTATCACGGTCATATAACGTCAATGCCCCCATCTTATCCTCCTCCAGCGCATAAGAGGAAACAATATAATACTCATCTGTGATGCACAATCCCTGCGGGCACTGATATTCTGAGGCATACTTCTGCTCCAACAAATCTTCCACCCGTGTCTGGGGATTTCCTGGCGTATCCAGAGCATATAAAAAACTATATGCCAAATCTTTTAAGAGCAAATCTCCTCCACGGCACCGATACGGATAGTTCTGCACATTCTGGTTGGCAATGATATTCAGATTCCATTTTGCATAAATTTTGAAATCATTAACCTCTTCAATGGTATAGATTCGCTTCGTACAGGATGTATCCAGATACCATCCACCAAATAAATATCCGCTTTTTCGGGGATTTTGCAAGGTGATTGGAAGCATATCATTGCTGATTATGGTCGGATTCAATATTGAGTTACTGCCACCGTTAAGTACATACTCTATCGTTGCCGTTGTATTTGTTTTCTTCTCATTTTCGTTGATCAAATATTCCTTTGTTGTCTCCGAGGTCTCTCTTGTTTCCGCCATAAGACGCGAGATGCGATTACAAACTCCCAGCATAACAATGCCCACCATGACGCACAGGAAGCGAATTCCCCCAATATACCGTTTATGCTTTTTATGATTGCCAATTTGTTTGTCATTACCTGTTCTCATATCAGGTAGTTTTCCACAAACAACATAAAATATCAGTTTGTATGGTTCCGATTCTTGTATTCCGTATGCACTTTTACACTTTAAAGTGTTGACTTTATCCTACAGACTGGGTATGATAAACTTTGTGTGAGAAACATAGGAAAAGAGGTACAACAACATGATTTTAGTAATAAAACCACAAACTACCGAGGCTGCTCTGGAGCATATGATTCAGGAGATTGAACATACCGGTCTGCATACACATCTTTCCAAAGGAGAAGAAGTCACCATTGTCGGACTTGTCGGCGATAAGACCAAGATTGATCTGACCGCAATTGAGGCCAACCCCATCGTGGAAAAGATTATCCCGGTAACGGAAAGTTATAAATTAGCCAACAAAAAATTTCATCCAGAGCCGACGACTTTTGCGGTCAAAGACACACTGATCGGCCCGGATACCATGACCATTATGTCTGGTCCCTGTGCCGTAGAATCGGAAGAACAATTACTTTGTATTGCCCGTGCCGTCAAAGCGCAAGGTGCCACGATTCTTCGAGGCGGCGCGTACAAGCCACGGACTTCCCCCTACTCTTTTCAAGGATTGGAAGAAGAAGGCCTGCGCTATATGAAGGCTGCTTCGCAGGAGACCGGTCTCGCCACGATCTGCGAAGTTACCTCTGCTCATGCTGTAGAATCGGCATACAAATATGTAGATATGCTTCAGATTGGTGCGAGAAATATGCAGAATTTTGAATTGCTCAAAGAAGTTGGTAAGACAGGTATGCCGGTTCTGCTGAAACGCGGCTTAAGCGCTACCATTGATGAGTGGTTAAATGCGGCCGAGTACATTATGTCCTCCGGCAGTTCCAAAGTGGCTCTCTGTGAACGCGGTATCCGCACCTACGAGACTGCCACACGTAACACACTTGATTTAAGTGCTGTATGTGTACTGAAAGAACGCACCCATCTGCCTGTGATTGTCGATCCCAGTCACGCAACCGGCGTACGTGCTTTTGTCGAGCCGCTCTCTGCTGCTGCCATAGCCTGTGGTGCTGACGGCCTGATGATTGAGGTACACAACGATCCTGCACATGCGCTGTCAGACGGGCCGCAATCACTGGATTTTGACCAATTTGCATCTGTAATGGAGCATCTCAAACCATACATTGCATTATCTGGCCGTACATTAGGATAAGGAGAAGTTACCATGACTTACACCAAAATCGGTTTTATCGGACTTGGGCTGATCGGAGGATCGATTGCTAAGACGATTAAGGAAAAATATCCCCAGATTACCATGATTGGTATCGCATCACGGGAACATACCGTACAGGCTGCATATCAGGACGGCGTCATCAGCAATGAGACCATGATTCCCCTTTCGGAATTTGCCGACTGCGATATCATATTCCTATGTGGTCCAGTCAAAGTCAACGTCGATTACCTACGCCAGTTACGCCCTCTTTTGCGCAAAGATTGTATTATCACGGATGTTGGCAGTGTAAAGGAAGATATCACACAAGCAGTGAATGAACTGCAATTATCTCACCAATTCATTGGCGGACATCCCATGACCGGTTCCGAAGCCAGCGGATATGAGCATTCCCGTGCTTTCTTATTGGAAAATGCCTACTATATCCTGACGGTGACATCTACCTTTGATCAGGAACGGCTACATGGGTTTGACGAATTTATCCGTTCCCTCGGTGCACTGACGCTGATTATGAGTCCACAAAAACATGATTTTGCTACCGCATGTATCAGTCATCTTCCCCACATCATTGCCGCATCTCTGGTGAATTTTGCCAGTCAAGCAGATTATGAAGATGAAACGCTCAAGACAATTGCCGCCGGAGGTTTTCGTGATATTACCCGGATTGCCTCCTCCTCCCCTGTCATGTGGCAGCATATCTGCACTACAAACAAAAAAGAAATTCTGCACGCATATACCTTATACCAGCAGAGTCTGTCTGATTTTATCTCATCAATTACCGATGATGAGGAGGAGAAAATCATTTCTTTGTTTACTTCTGCAAAAGATTATCGGGATAATTTGCCCCTGCGCAAAAACGGTGTGCTTCCTTGCGCATATGAATTTTATCTGGATGTGGCAGACGAAGCCGGAGCGATTGCAACCATTGCCACTACATTGGCCGCCAATGGTATCAGCATCAAGAATATCGGCATTGTACATAACAGGGAATTTGAACAAGGTGTATTACGCATCGAATTATACGATCAGGCATCCATGGAGGCTGCAGAAGCAGTTTTGGCAAAACATTATACGATTCATAAGTAAAAAGAGGTTCATTATGGAAATTACAAAAAGTACTCATTTATCCGGCGACATAACGGTTCCCGGTGATAAATCTATTTCCCATCGAGGTGTCATGTTTGGCGCCATTGCAGATGGGATTACAGAATTATCCGGCTTTCTGGACGGGGCGGATTGTCGTTCCACCATCTCCTGCTTCCGTAATCTGGGTATCTCCATCCAGCAGGATTCAAATCAGGTCCGAATCTATGGCAAGGGCTTGCATGGTTTGTCAGCCCCTGTAGACACCCTTGATGTAGGAAACAGCGGTACTACCATGCGTCTGATTAGCGGTATTTTGTCCGGTTGTTCTTTTTCCTCAACCCTAAACGGTGACACGTCCATTCAACAACGCCCAATGAATCGTATTATCACACCGTTGACGATGATGGGGGCAGATATCACCTCCCTAAAGGATAACGGTTGTGCACCTTTACGAATTCAGGGTGGACATCTTCATTCGATTTCCTATGATTCTCCGGTGGCCTCTGCCCAGGTAAAATCCGCGATTCTGTTGGCCGGACTTTATTGCGACGGCATCACCTCCGTGACAGAACCGGTTCTTTCCCGAAATCACACCGAACTGATGCTTCGCGGTTTTGGTGCCAAAGTGACATCCGAAGGTTGTACTGCATCCATCGTCGGTCACCCCACATTACACGGACAGCAGATTACTATTCCGGGTGACATTTCTTCCGCCGCATATTTTATTGCTGCGGCGTTGATTGTACCCCATGCATCTCTCATGATACGCAATGTCAATTGTAATCCTACGCGGGATGGCATCATCAAGGTTGCCCGTCAGATGGGTGGTAAGATTATTTTTGAAAATCAACGCGTTGTATCCGGTGAGGAAGTCTGCGATCTTGTTGTCACCTCATCTTCATTACATGGCGTAACCATCGGTGGTGACATCATCCCCACATTGATTGATGAAATCCCCATGATTGCTGTTATGGCAGCCTATGCTTCCGGCGACACCATCATCCGAGATGCTGCTGAACTTAAAGTCAAAGAATCCAACCGCATTGACTCTGTGGTTCAAAATCTGCAGGCCATGGGGGTAGATGCCACAGCTACTTCTGACGGTATGATTATCCATGGCGGTCGTCCCTTGCACGGTGCACATATCATTACCCATTCAGACCATCGAATTGCCATGTCGTTTTCCATTGCTGCCATCGCAGCCGACGGTACCACGACATTGGATGATGCTGACTGTATTGAAATCTCCTACCCACAATTTTTTGATACATTACACCGTATTTGTTCGTAGACCAAGAAAAGGGTTACAGGTATCCGTTGGCGTTTTGCCACGGGAATTCCTGTAACCCTCTTTTTTTGAACGAATGAATTATTTATTCTTTTCTTCTTCCGGAAGTTCCTTACGTATCTCTTTTGTACGAATCTCTTCACAGATCTGTGAAATAAACTCAGCTACCGGTTTCGTACCCTCATTACCGACAAATCGACTACGAACAGAAACTGTCTGATCCTCCTGCTCCTTCTGACCTACCACAAGCATATACGGTACCTTTGCCAGCCATGTCTCACGAATCTTAAAACCAACCTTTTCTGCACGCTCATCCACGGTACATAAGATCCCATTCTTTTTCAGTTCTTTTTCCACTTCGTGAGCATAATCCAGATACTTGTCTGAAATCGGAAGAATACGCACCTGCTCCGGACACAGCCAGGTAGGGAATTTTCCTGCATATTTTTCAATCAGCCATGCCAACGTTCTCTCATAGCATCCCATGGATGTTCTATGAATAATATACGGACGCACTTTGTCGCCATTCTGATCAATATAATACATATCAAACTGTTCTGCCAAAAGTGCATCCCACTGGATGGTGATCATGGTATCTTCCTTGCCATACACATTCTTGGCATTGATATCTACCTTTGGTCCATAGAACGCTGCTTCCCCAACATCTTCTACAAACGGAATCTCCAACTCCTGCAAAATAGAGCGGATATGACCTTCCGTCTCCTCCCAGACTTCCGGCTCACCGATGTATTTTTCTTTGTTGTTCGGATCCCATTTGGAAAGATGATACGTCACATCTTCTTCTACCCCAAGGGTGGTCAGACAATATTTCGCCAAGGCCAGACATCCTTTAAACTCTTCCACCATCTGATCCGGACGTACAATCAGGTGCCCCTCAGAAATGGTAAACTGACGTACTCTCGTCAAACCATGCATCTCGCCGGAATCCTCATTACGGAATAACGTAGATGTCTCGCCGTAACGCAATGGCAGATCGCGATAAGAATGCTGTGTCGCTTTATAGACATAGTACTGGAATGGACAGGTCATGGGTCGCAATGCCATTACATCCTTATCCTCTTTATCACCAAGAATAAACATACCATCGGTATAATGATCCCAGTGACCGGAAATCTTGTAGAGATCGCTCTTGGCCA
>CAMAKU010000010.1 GCA_945836255.1 uncultured Roseburia sp.
CATTCTGCTCAAAATGGAAAAACATCCAGATAAAAATGCATTCACAATCTAACAGCGAAAAAATGTCGCCGGAACACAACAAAAGTTTCGCAAACGCTTATTTAAATATGAATACCAAAGGAGACAAAATCATGAAAACAGACATCCAAATCGCACAGGAAGCCAAGATGCTTCCCATTACAGAAATTGCAAACACAGTAGACTTAACACCGGACGATCTTGAGTTATATGGTAAGTATAAAGCAAAATTGTCAGATGAATGTATGGCGCGCCTGGCGTCAAATCCGGACGGTAAATTGGTGCTGGTGACAGCGATCAATCCCACACCGGCAGGAGAAGGAAAGACGACTACCAGTGTAGGCTTGGGACAGGCCTTTGGCAAACTTGGCAAAAAAGCAGTGCTTGCTTTGCGTGAACCATCGTTGGGACCATGTTTCGGAATCAAGGGTGGTGCTGCCGGTGGTGGTTATGCACAGGTGGTTCCCATGGAAGATCTGAATCTTCATTTTACCGGTGATTTTCATGCCATCACTTCTGCAAACAATCTGCTGGCTGCACTGTTGGACAATCATATGCAACAGGGAAATGAATTACGAATCGATCCGAGACAGGTGGTCTGGAAGCGTTGTCTGGATATGAATGACCGCGTATTGCGTAATATTGTGGTTGGTCTGGGTAGCAAGATGGACGGGATGGTTCGGGAAGATCACTTTGTGATTACGGTAGCCTCTGAGATTATGGCAATTCTTTGTCTTGCGGATGACATGGCGGATTTAAAAAGAAGACTGGGACGTATTATTGTGGCCTATAATTTTGATGGGGAGCCGGTCACCGCTGACGATTTGCAGGCAACCGGTGCAATGGCGGCGCTCTTAAAGGATGCCTTGAAGCCGAACATGATTCAGACACTAGAACATACGCCTGCTTTGGTACATGGCGGACCATTTGCCAATATTGCACACGGATGCAACAGTGTCCGGGCAACCAAGATGGCATTGAAGATGGCAGACATCGTTGTGACAGAAGCTGGTTTTGGTGCAGATCTCGGTGCCGAGAAATTCTTTGATATTAAGTGTCGTAAGGCGGGGTTGACACCGGATGCAGTTGTACTTGTGGCTACGATTCGTGCGTTGAAGTATAATGGCGGTGTTGCCAAGGCAGATTTGTCCGAAGAGAATCTGGATGCCTTACAAAAAGGTATTGTCAATCTGGAAAAACATATTGAGAATCTGCAGAAGTTTGGTGTGCCGGTGGTTGTGACTTTAAATTCTTTTGTGACTGATACTAAGGCTGAGACGGACTATGTACGTTCTTTCTGCGAGAGCAGGGGATGCACCTTTGCCTTGTCCGAAGTATGGGAAAAAGGCGGCGAAGGCGGTATCGCTCTTGCCAATGCGGTGTTGGATGTACTGGAACACAAAGAGAGCCATTTTGCACCGCTTTATGCAGATGAACTGTCACTGAAAGATAAAATAGCAACGATTGCCCGTGAGATTTATGGTGCCGCTGATGTGACTTATTCACCGGCGGCTGAGAAGGAACTGGCGCGAATCACATCCCTGGGCATGGGAGATTTCCCTGTCTGCATGGCAAAGACCCAATATTCTCTGTCGGATGATCCCAAAAAGTTGGGCAGACCGGAAGGTTTTACCCTGAATGTTCGTGAAGTTTATGCATCTGCCGGAGCAGGGTTTATCGTGGCAGTCACCGGTTCCATCATGACAATGCCTGGTCTGCCAAAGCAGCCGGCAGCGTTTGGGATTGACGTTTCTGACGAAGGTGTAATTACGGGATTGTTTTAAGAAGGAGAGTTAAATGGCAACGATCATTGATGGTAAAAAAATATCACAGGATATCAAGGATGAATTGAAAGTACAGGTCGCCGACTATAAAGCACAGGGGATTGAAGTGACGTTAGCAGTCATTCTTGTGGGGGAAGACCCGGCATCCTGTGTCTATGTACGCAATAAGAAAAAAGCATGCGAATATGTGGGGATTCGTTCCCTATCCTTTGAACTTCCCGCAGACACCACGGAGGAACAACTTCTTTCTCTCATTGATGAATTAAATCAACGTGCAGATGTGAATGGGATTTTGGTACAGTTACCGCTTCCGAAGCATTTGGATGAAAATAAAGTCATTCAGGCGATTGATCCTCGTAAGGACGTGGATGGATTTCATCCTCAAAGTGTTGGGGCACTTTCCATCGGACTTCCCGGGTTTGTCTCCTGCACGCCGGCAGGGATTATTCAATTACTGAAACGCAGTCATATTGCAATGGAAGGGAAGCATTGTGTAGTCGTGGGTCGGAGTAACATTGTCGGGAAACCAATGGCACTCTTGATGTTACGTGAAAATGCTACGGTGACGGTCACACATTCCAAGACGGTGGATCTTCCTGCCGTCACAAGTAAAGCAGATATTTTGATTGTTGCCGTGGGTAAAAAGCAATTTATCACTGCGGATTATGTGAAAGAAGGCGCTGTTGTGATTGATGTTGGAATGCACCGTGATGCTGACAATCATCTGTGCGGCGATGTGGATTATGAGGATGTATTTCCGAAATGTCAAGCAATCACGCCGGTACCGGGCGGTGTCGGACCGATGACCATTGCCATGCTGATGCATAATTGTGTGGCCTCTGTGGAACTTCAGAAATAGGAGCGTGTCATTATGAAATGTAGTAAATGTGGAGCTGAAATCAAATCGGGCAGTGTCTATTGTGACAGTTGTGGTGAAGCGGTACAGATGGTGCCGGATTATAACCTGTTAGAGGATGATTTTCTTGTGTCTATTTTAGAAGAGAAGAAACAGGAAGATGCACGTCATGCAGCTGACATTGCACAAGAAGAAAAACCATCGGAAGCACCGAAAAAGGGCTTTGCTGCCTTGTGGTCTAATAAAACGACACGAATGGTGCTGATAGGCGGATTGGTGGCAGTGGCAGCATTGATTATCGGGTTAGTCTTTTATCTGACTTCGTATGCACACTATGTATCAAAAGGGAAATCTTATGATGCGAAAGATGCCTATGAAGCCGCGGTCACGTATTACGAGAAAGCGATTGCTAAGAATGATACCAAAGTTCAGGCAAAGATTTTAGCTGCGGATGATTATATTCGACTGGCTGACTATGATCGGGCAGAGGAATTATTGCTTCAGGTAATCGCAAATGAACCTGACAACATCGATGCCTATCGTAGTCTGATTCTGCTGTATCAGACTACGGAGGATTATGATGCGCTTACCTATCTGCAGGACAGTGTAACCGATCCGGCGATTGTCGCCCTATTTGAGGAAAGTCTGGTGACACCACCGGTATTTTCAGAGTCTGCCGGTAGTTTTAATGATGATATTTCACTGGAATTGTCTTGTGATGTGGGTACCATTTATTATACGCTGGATGGTTCCGATCCTTCTAAGGAGGACAATGGCATCCGTTATCAGGAACCGATTCTGCTCACAGAGGGTACAACGACGGTTAAGGCCGTCTGCCAAGACGGTGATAAGTACAGTCAGGTATTATCGCAAAAGTATAAAATCACTTATCAGACACCGGATTACCCGGAGGTCAGTCCTATGGATGGCAGTTTTACGATGCCGACCACCATCACCATCAATGTGCCGGAAGGATGTGAAGTGTATTACACATGGGACGGTAGCAAGCCTACCACAGCGTCTACCCGCTATACCGGTCCCATTGATGTCATCGAGGGCAATAATATTTTATCAGTAATCCTTGTAGACAAGCATGGTAAGACCAGCGATGTTTTACAGTGTAATTACAAATACATTCCGGAGTAAAGAAGTAAAGCCGTTATGAATATCACTATTTTATGCGTCGGTCAGATCAAAGAAAAATATTTTAAAGATGCCATTGCAGAATATGCCAAGCGCTTAAGCCGATATTGTAAATTACGGATTATAGAAGTGGCAGATGAACGGACAAAGGAAAATGCTTCCGAAAGTGAACAACAGATGATCCGTGCCAAAGAAGGCGAGCGCCTGATGAAATATATTCAGGATCCGGATTATTGTATCACGCTTGAAATTACAGGAAAGAAGATGGATTCTGTTGCAATGGCTCATACCATTGAACAGTTGGGGCTGACAGGACACAGTCGGATTGTCTTTGTGATTGGAGGTTCTATCGGTCTGGATGATGCCGTCCGACAGCGAAGTGATCTTGCCCTTAGTTTCTCAGATCTGACCTTCCCCCATCAATTGATGCGGGTAATCCTTTTGGAACAGATTTATCGTAGTTTTCGCATTATCCATAAGGAGCCTTACCATAAATAGTCATGTATAAAAGATGTATTTTTAAGGAAAACTGTCAGTGTTACTGCTGGCAGTTTTATCTATGAATGGAGATTTTGGAAAATAAAAGCACCTTGTTTACTTTATTCTTATTAGGTATATGGACATTTTGGTGCTCATATAGTGGAATATGAAAACAAATCTGACGAACATCAAAGACGTTGTTTTGACGGAAGAATCCACCCAGAATCCTTTGATGCTCGGTTCCATACAGTTGACACTTCTGGGAAGTAAGAGCGCACTGATTGAAAACTATAAAGGATTAATCGAATACCATGACAAGTTAATCATTGTACAGTCAAAACAGGAACAGGTCTGTATCAGCGGCACCCGTTTGCGCATTCGTTATTATACAAAAGGGGAAATGAAAATCACAGGCAGCATAGAAAAGATAGAAGTAAAGGACAATGCACAGTGAATTTGTTTCGATTTTTTCTTGGATATGTAACGATTACGTTTACAGGAGCAGAATTGCCCAGATTAATCCGATTATGTACATCACATGGGATTTTCGTGTGGAATATCAGAAGTCTGGCGTGGAATCAAATGTCGGTGAATGTGTATGCGGCTGATGTATGGAAATTACATGACTTGTTACACAAGACAAACAGTCACATCGCAGATTTGCGAAAAACGGGTGTGCCGTTTTTGTGCCATCGATATCGTCATAAAGCGGTTTATTTTCTCGGCATTGCTATGATGTTTCTTTTGTTGAGCTTGTTGTCCGAATTTGTGTGGACGATTCATGTCAGTGGTAATTCTTATTTGAGTGATGAAGTGATTTCAGATTATCTGAGCCAGCAAAATGCCGGTATTGGAAGTGCAAAAAAACAAATCGATACGGATCAGTTAGAAAAAGATTTCCTAAAACAATTTCCGGAAATCATATGGATTTCGATCTATCTGAAAGGGACGTCCATTAACATTTCCATGAAAGAGCAGATGCAAAATGAAATGCCTGCAGAGCGGGCGCAGACATTGTGTACAGATCTTGTAGCTCCCTGTGATGGAGTAGTGGAATCTATTTTTGTACGACATGGGACAGCGGCAGTACAAGTGGGGGATGAAGTGAAAAAAGACACCCCCCTCATCTATGGTTGGGTGCCCATCACGGATGACAGCGGGCAGAACATCCTGCAATACACCGAAGGGCAGGCGGATGGTGATGTGGTCATCTGCGGAACGTACCCGCTGGAAATTAAAGAAGCCGTGCAGTATGAAAAGAAAATATACACGGGACACTGTCGGGAATACATTACGATTGGAAGCAATTGGAGTGATTTTTGTCCCATCCCGTATTTGTTTGGAAAAACGACACATACAACCATGACCTCAGTACAACAATGCTTTTTTGCAAACACCATTCCGTTGCCGTTTTATTGGAACCACGTGAAAGAGCAATGTTATTCGCTCCAGAAAGCATCCTACACGAAACAGGAAATGGAAAACAATCTGCAACGCAGTTATGCCCGGTTTGAGAAAAAAATAACACAAAAAGGTATTCAAATCATAGATAAAAATGTTATTATATCTTATGGAAATATCTGGTGTACCATGAAGGGAGATATTACATTCCGATATCCCGCTTGTGAGTATGCACCTTCTGATATTCCGATGATTACCAGTATAAGGGAACAAATATGAAAGACGAAGAAATCATTTTGGATATTCCGGTTGACCATTTGGAGAATATTTTCGGTCAATTTGACGCCAATATACAGTTGATAGAGAGCACTCTTAATGTTACTTTTGTTACCAGAGGCGATACCCTGAAGGTGTTGGGCCCGGCAGAGCAGATTAAGAGTGCTTCTGATGTGATGAATACGCTGTATCAACTCTCCCGAAAAGGAGAGACCATTACCAAACAGGAGGTACAGTATCTGTTGGGTTTGCAGGAACAACGAATTCCGGCGGAGGCAATCACACAATTGCCGGACGACTGCATCTGTCATACCACCACCGGCAAACCGGTCAAGCCTAAGACGTTGGGACAGAAGTCCTATGTGGATGCTATTCGTACGCAGATGATTACCTTTGGTGTGGGTCCTGCCGGAACCGGTAAGACCTATCTTGCGATGGCAATGGCCATTACAGCCTTTCAGCGGGAAGAGGTTGGGCGAATCATATTGACGCGTCCGGCCATTGAAGCAGGGGAGAAACTTGGTTTTTTGCCGGGAGATATGCAAAGTAAAGTAGATCCTTATCTGCGTCCGTTATATGATGCGCTCTATCAGATTATGGGGGCAGAGAGTTTTGCCCGTAATATGGAAAAGGGCTTGATTGAAGTTGCTCCGTTAGCATATATGAGAGGGCGGACCTTGGACAATGCATTTATTATTCTTGATGAAGCGCAGAATACAACACCGGCGCAGATGAAGATGTTTTTGACGCGTATTGGTTTTGGTTCGAAAGCAGTCATTACCGGTGATGCTACCCAGAAGGATCTGCCTGCTAACACGAAGTCCGGTCTGGATGTTGCTTTGGATGTTCTTGCAGATGTGGATGAGATTAGCATCTGTCGACTGAGTGGACAGGATGTGGTTCGTCATCCGCTGGTACAAAAGATTGTACATGCATACGAACGATATGAAAAACAGACTGAGGTCAAAGACAAAAAGAAAAAGGTTGGGAACAAACATGGAAAGGACAATCGAAGAAAATAATATTTCTGCGAAGCGACTTCGTTATGTGATTGCTATCATCATTTCCTGTTTGGCAACAACAGTTTTTTTATGCTATCGGTTTGCGTTGCTTCTGGATGCGTTTTTATGTCTGATGACGCTGAATCTCATCTTTCTGTTGGTATTTCTTCTTGCACTGATGAAGTATCGGCTGTTGGGCAGACTGCCCCAGAAACAGTCAGCAAGTTATCAGAAGATATTCTTTCTGATGTTGATTTGTTGCGGATGTGTCTGTATTGCTTCCTATTTTCCGGATTACTTCGCGCCAGTGATGCTCATGGGTGTGTTCCTTACTACAGCCATGGAACCGGTTATGGCATTGGCAGCAAGCCTGTACTATGTGTTGCTTCTGGGAATGGCCGGAGGTTGTAGCATTTATGTTATGGTCTGCTATAGTATCTTATGCGTGGTGGGAGTGTTATTGGCAACGTTCTTATCCGATAAGACCCGGGTGGAGTCTATCGCAATCTATCTGATCTATTTTTTGTGCGGCCATACCATTCCTCTTATTTTTTATTATATGGGATACCACAAAATTTCCTCTAGGAATTTTGTCCTGGCATTAGCAGCCGGAATGATTACCTGTGCGGCGATTATGATCTTTTATCCCATGCTGGAGCGGATTTGTCGACAGGAACTGGCCCATAGTTATCGTAAGTTTTTGGATGACAGTTATCCTCTGGTTTCTGATATTCGTCGTTTTTCCATGGCAGAATACAATCATGCCAAAAGAGTATCACGGTTGGCATTGGCCTGTGCCGATGAGATTGGTGTCAACGGGGATTGTGCCGCCATGGCCGGATTTTATTATCGGTTGGGAAAGATGGAGGGAGAGCCGGAGATTGATAATGCGCTTCGACTGGCGAACAATCATTGCTTTCCTACAGATGTTATGGCAGTGATGGAGGAGTATGGCGGAGTACTTCGTCTGCCGCAGACACCGGAATCTGCTATTGTCCATATGGTAGATACATTGGTGACCAAGATTGAAGTGTTGGATCAGGATACTATGTCTAGCACATGGAACCAGGATATGGTAATATATCAGACATTGAATGAATTATCACAAAAAGGTTTTTACGACGAGTCAGGACTCAGTATCAATCAATTTTTGAAAATTCGGGAAAAATTAGTACAGGAGGATTCATTGTTATGACATTGTTGCTGGAAGAAGAAGTGGAGATTCCATTTTCTTTTGACTATAAACAAGTAGCAGAAGATGTGGTCAAACAAACCTTGGCCTTTGAGGAGTTTCCCTATGAGGTGGAGGTCAGCATGGTGTTGACGGACGATGCTTCCATACATCAGTTAAATCAAGAATTTCGCCATATGGATCGTGCCACAGACGTTTTGTCCTTTCCTATGCTGTCTTATGCTACGGCAGGAGATTATTCGGAAATTGATGAGAATATCTGCTCCGATTCCGGTGAGATCCTTTTGGGAGATATTGTGATTTCCGTAGAGCATGTTCTTGCTCAGGCAGAAGAATTTGGTCATTCCCAGAAGCGGGAATTCGCTTTTTTGATTGCACACAGTATGTTGCATCTTCTGGGATATGATCATATGTCACCGGAAGAGGCGTCAATTATGGAAAAGAAACAAACAAAGATCTTAGAATTGTTACATATTACGAGGGAGGAATAAACATGTCTAAGAAAGCAAAAATCGGTATTATTTGTGCTGCGATTGCATTGATTGCTGCAATCGGTACCGTGGTTGTTGTTATTGCACAGAAAAATAAGCCGGAGGAGAACAAAGAGACGGTTACGCAGGAGGAGACTCACGACGGTCAGGTGAGAAGTTATCTGACAGGTGAATGGGTTGATGAGGCGATTGGGCGGACAAGACCTATCGCTGTGATGACGGAGAATACCAAGGATGCATTGCCACAATATGGCCTGAATTCTGCCGGCGTCATCTATGAGGCTCCTGTAGAGGGCTCAATTACAAGAATGATGGCCATCTACGAAGATTATGCAGATCTGACCCAGATTGGTAATGTTCGCAGTTGCCGTCCGTATTATGTATATTTTGCGTCTGAATTTGACGCTATTTATGTTCATTTCGGGCAGAGTATCCATGGAGAAGTGTTGTTAGACACAGGAATTGTAGACAATCTGAGTGGATTGGACGGTTCTATCAATGATACCTTCTACCGTACCAATGAACATGCTGCTCCGCATAACGCCTATACCAGTGCTGAAGGTATCGCCTATGGCATTGAGAAGAAGGGCTATGCCAAATCTTATAGCGCTGACTATGACGGCCATTATGTATTTGCAGAGGATGACGCATATAACAAACTTGCAGATGGAACCGATTGCGTTGTTGTTGCACCCTATTATTTTTATAATCATCCTTATTTTATTTATAATAAAGATACCAAAACCTATGCCCGTTATCAGTTTGGCGATGCCCAAATCGATGCAGTAGATAATCAGCAGGTGGAAGTGTCGAATATTATTTTCCAGAATGTGGATAATAGTATTTATGAAGAAACCCAGTACCTGAATATTGATGTGTTTGGTTCCGGGGAAGGCAAATTCTTTACCAATGGAAAAATGATTGATATTTTCTGGGAAAAAGCAGAGGATGGAATCACACATTATTATACCACCGATGGTGAGGAGATCGTGTTGAATCAGGGGAAGACCTGGGTATGCATTATTCAGAACGCCTATGCGGATGATTCTGCATTTTATGCAACAGCGGAAGAGTTTGAGCAGACAAAATAGTAGATGCAATAGTTAGAGGTACAGATTGGGTAAAACAAAAAACAGTGATACAAGTTTTATACTGCAGGGGTCCATTCTAGCCATCGCCTCGTTAATCAGCCGGATTGTGGGATTGATTTATCGAATTCCACTGACGGCCATTATTGGAAAGACGGGGAATGATTATTATGGAACCGCGTTCAGTATCTACAATATCATATTGATTATTTCATCTTACAGTCTGCCCCTTGCCGTGTCAAAACTGGTGGCATCGAGAATGGGGAAGGGCAGAACCAAGGATGCTTATCGGGTATTCAAAGGAGCGTTTCTCTTTGCGGTGATCAGTGGTGGTGCCGGAGCACTTCTACTTTATTTTGGCGCTGATTATTTTACCGGAACATTATTGAAGACGCCACTCAGTTGTATTGCCCTCAAGGTTTTGGCACCCACCATCTTTATTGTAGCATTGCTTGGCGTATTTCGTGGCTTCTTCCAAGGACTGAATACCATGATGCCCAGTGCCTTTTCACAGGTGGCAGAACAGATTCTAAATGCGGTTGTCAGCGTGGTGGCAGCATATATGCTGTATTCTTATGGCAAAAAGGTGGGCGCAGTTCTTGGGGACGCAGATAATTATGCTGCGGCATATGGTGCGGCTGGCGGCACTCTGGGCACTTCCGCCGGAGCTTTCTTTGCTTTTTTTATCGTGACGTTTATTTATCTGGTCTACCGCAAGCGATTTATGCGGAAAGTCAAACGGGATCATCACAGAAAACAGGAATCCTATTCCCATGTGATGTCGTCCTTACTTATGACGATTTTTCCGATTCTTTTGAGCACCATTGTCTATAGCGTCAGTACGCTGATTGACCAGGGCGTGTTTAAAAATATTGCCACTTTGCAAGGATATGAGGCAAAACAGATCAGTGAGTGGTGGGGTGTCTATTCCGGACAGTTTATTGTGCTTACCAACGTCCCGATTTCTATTGCATCGTCCCTTGCTGCGTCAAGTGTTCCCAGTCTTTCGACTGCCTATCATGCCAAAGATTATGATAAGGTGAACACACAGATTTCACTGGCAATGCGGTTTATTATGGTTATTGCAATTCCGGCAGCGGTGGGGATGGCGATTTTGGGAAAACCATTAAATATGTTGCTGTTTCAGGATAGTGATCCCACAACCATGTATATCATGATCTTGGGAACAATATCCATTGCATTGTTTGGCTTATCCACGTTGACCAATGGTCTGTTACAGGGGATTGATCGAATGAAGACACCGGTTATAAATGCCGTTATTTCCCTTTTGGTGCATATTATTGTTCTGTTCCTTCTGATGGAATTATTTGATTTGCATATCTATGCAGTGGTGATTGCTAACAATGTCTATGGCCTCTGTGTATGTATTTTAAATGAACTGGCATTGCGACGGTATAGTGGAGCAAGAGTTGACCTGCAAAAGACCTACATCATCCCTCTGTTTGCTTCCATTGTAATGGGGATTGTGGTTTTTGTGGGATATGAACTGATTTATCGTCTGCTCAACTCCAATGCCATTGCCACACTGATCAGTATTTGTCTGGGGATTGCGGTCTACTTTGTTTTACTCTTGCAGATGAAAGGTTTGACAGAGAGTGAACTGGAGCGTATGCCGAAAGGGCATCTGCTGATACGAATTGCCAATAAATTGCATTTATTAAAAGCGTAACTGTGCTGCCAGTTTTTTTGGTATTTTGCATATTTTCCTAAAAAATACAAATACTGTTTGTGGTGATGAAAATGAAACGAACAAACAGTACTTGTATTTTTTTATATTTATTTTTCTGCTTTCTGTCTCTGATGCTTTTAGGGGTTTCCTTTGTGACGGAGAAATCCACACCGGTGCCGAAGGATACCGTTGTACAGGCTAAAAATGCAGAAGAGTCAGTGGAAAGTACCGCAGACACGGGGCAAAAATATATTGTGATTGCTGAGGAGGACACTGTGGTGGTTTATGAACTGGTAGATTGGAAAAAATATCTCACAACAGATATTGCGGTATCCCGTCTGCCGGAAAATATTCAGGAAGATTTGAAAGATGGTATTTGTTTTACCAATGAGAAAGAATTGTTTTCTTTCCTTGAAAATTATAGCAGTTAAAAGTTTCTTGTATTGAGTATTGACAGGTGTTATGCTACAATATCTTGTGGTGATTTTTTATGATTAACAGAGTGAAACAACACTATGATGTTGCTGTTGTAGGCGGCGGCGCAGCGGGTATGATGGCAGCGATTCAAGCTGCCAGGCAAGGATGCAACGTTGTCATCGTCGAATACAACGACCGATTGGGTAGAAAGTTGCTTGCCACAGGCAACGGACGCTGTAATTTTTCGAATTTGACACCGGAGTTGTCCAATTATCGTGGCGCAGCACCGGACTTTGTACAAACAGTCTACCGGCAGTTTGATGTGGACGCAACCATGGCGTTTTTCCGGGAGCTTGGTATTGAGCCGATCAATAAAGATGGCTTGTTATATCCCAGAAGCCAACAGGCATCTGCCGTGGTGGAGGTCCTACAGATGGAACTGCGTCTGTTACAGATTGCGGTGATTTATTCCGCTCCGGTCAAAAAGGTAGAACGTTTGGCTTCCTGCTTTTCCGTCGTTATGACAGATAAAAGTATGCTGACGGCACAGAATGTAATTCTCGCCACCGGTGGTCAGGCTTCCGCCATACGTGGCAGTAGCGGTGACGGCTATTATCTGGCCCGGCTTTTGGGGCATTCGATTGTTACGCCGATGCCGGCGTTGGTACAGTTACATAGTAATCTTTCTTACTTATCCACCTTGACAGGGGTACGTACCAATGCCTGTGTGACCATGACGGTGGATGATGCTGTTGTAGGCTCGGAATGTGGAGAATTACAGTGGACAGAATATGGTATTTCCGGTATCGTCGTATTTCAATTGAGCCGGTTTGCCTCCTATGCGTTAGAAGCGAAGCAGCAGGTGAACTGTCAGATTGATTTCTTGCCGGACATCACACCACAGGCATCCCTGGAGGATCTGAAAATTCGTTTCTGGTCCCATGGTTATGGAAAAACGACATCAGAAGCTTTGATTGGCTTGTTACATGACAAGGTGATTGCAGTGTTGCTGGATTCCTGTGAAATAGCAGCGGATATGCCGGCGGATTCCTGTAGCATGGAACAATTGTTGCAATTACATCAAAGAATTCACAGTTTTGTTGTGCCCATCAATGGGACCCATGGTATGAAACACGCCCAGGTAACAGCCGGGGGCGTAGATACGGCGGAATTAAATGCAGACACCATGGAATCACGCATTGTCCCGGGGCTGTTTTTTGCCGGAGAATTGGTGGATGTAGACGGCATCTGTGGGGGATATAATCTACAATGGGCATGGTCCAGCGGGGCTGTGGCCGGAATGCATGTAAAAAGGACGAAGTATGATTCAGATCAGACAACTTAAGATTCCTGCAACGGAAGAACCGGCAACCCTTGATTCTTATGTTGCATCGTATCTTCACATTTCAGAGGCGGAAATCCAGTCGATACATATTTTAAAGCGATCGATTGATGCACGAAAAAAACCACAAATTTATTACAGTTATTCGGTTGCTGTGGCACTGGCAGATCGTGCAAAAAGCAAGGTGCATAAAAGATTTCGGAACAATGATAACGTGGCGGATTATCACGAAGTATTCTTTTCGTTGCCGGAACACGGGACAGAGACCTTAAGCGAACCACCGGTGATTATCGGCATGGGACCGGCGGGATTGTTCTGTGGACTGCTACTGGCTCAAGCGGGATATCGACCGCGTATTATTGAACGAGGCAGTGCCGTGGAACAAAGGCAGAAGGATGTAGATGTATTTTGGTCATCCGGGCACCTGACCCCTGACTCCAATGTGCAGTTTGGTGAAGGCGGTGCCGGAACGTTTTCAGATGGCAAATTAAACACACTGGTCAGGGACAAGAGCGGACGTAACCGGTTTGTTTTGGAGACGTTTGTAGCCTTTGGTGCACCGGAGCAGATTCTCTGGGATGCAAAGCCACATATCGGCACCGATATTCTGACATACGTAATTCGTAATATTCGTAACGAAATTATTCGGCTTGGCGGAACCGTACAATTTGATACAAAAGTTAATGATTTGGTGATTCGGGATGATTCTTTAATCGGTTTGCAGACGGTTCCAACAGCGGCATCTGCCGCAAAGGGGCAGGATATGATTGGCACACAGATTGCTGTTCTTGCCATCGGACATAGTGCAAGAGATACATTCCACATGTTACATCAACGTGGTATCTCCATGAGTGCCAAAGAATTTGCAGTCGGACTGCGCATTGAACATCCACAGCAAATGATACAAGAGAGCCAATATGGCGTCTGTGCGCCAGCCGGTCTGCCGGTGGCACCATACAAGGTGGCAACTAAATTGCCGAATGGCCGTGGCGTTTATTCCTTTTGTATGTGTCCGGGAGGATATGTAGTGAACGCCTCCTCTGTTCCGGGTCAATTGGCGGTCAATGGTATGAGTTATGCCCGGCGGGATTCTGCCAATGCCAACAGTGCCATTGTGATATCTGTCGGTAAGACGGAATATGATCTGGCTGATCCCATGGGTGCCATCGCTTACCAGTGCGAATTGGAAAAAAAGGCATACGCGTTGGCGCAAGGAGCCATCCCACAGCAGTTGTTCTCAGATTTTCAGCAGAATACGGTTAGTTCGTCCTATGGCGATTTTGCATCCGTTACCAAAGGGACAACCGCGTTTGCCAATCTTAGACAGATTTTTTCGGAGGAGATGAATCAGTCTTTCTTACAGGGCATGGAATTATTTGGCAGGAGAATCCAAGGATTTGACCGTGGAGATGCCATTCTCTCCGGTGTGGAGAGCCGAACGTCATCACCGGTTCGGATCCATCGTGATGAGCATTTCCTTTCCAATATGGAAGGCCTTTATCCTTGCGGGGAGGGTGCCGGTTATGCAGGTGGAATTATGTCTGCTGCCATGGACGGCATACGAATCGCAGAAGAAATTATTAGAAAATATCAGGTAAATTATGAATCATAAGAGTATCGATTTTGAAAAATTAACACCGATGATGCAGCATTACATCCAGACAAAAGAGGAATATCCGGACTGTATTTTATTTTATCGTCTGGGGGATTTCTATGAAATGTTCTTTGAAGATGCACAGACGGTATCCAAGGAACTGGAACTGACCTTGACCGGAAAGAGCTGCGGCTTAGAGGAGAGGGCTCCCATGTGCGGCGTTCCTTATCACGCGGCCGAGACTTACCTTACCCGTTTGATTAATAAAGGATATAAAGTCGCCGTCTGCGAACAGGTGGAGGATCCGAAAGAAGCCAAAGGCATGGTAAAAAGAGAGGTGACACGAATTGTCACGCCGGGCACCACCATGGATGCGCTGTCTTTGGATGAGACAAAGAATAATTATATCATGGGTGTCTTCTATGACGGTGATAAATACGGTCTTTCCATTGCAGATGTGACCACAGCGGATTTCTTTGTCACAGAGGTGGATTCCAACCGTAGTTGTATGGATGAAATCAATAAATACGCCCCCTCGGAAATTGTCTGTAATGAGAATTTTGCCATCAGCGGCATTGATATGGATGATTTGACAGGGCGATTACATATTTCTATTGCAAAACTGGATGCACATTATTTTGATGACAGACGTTCCATTGCAGTTCTTCTGGAACACTTTGGTGCGCAGCGGCTTTCAGCTCTTGGGTTGGAAGAATTCCCCATGGGAAGCATTTCCGCAGGCGCTTTAATGAAGTATCTCAGTGAGATACAGAAGAGTTCTCTGGAACAATTTAACGGGATACATCCGTATCAGAATGGCAATTTTATGTTACTGGATTCTTCCACACGCCGAAATCTGGAATTAGTTGAGACGTTACGGGAAAAACAAAAACGCGGTTCCCTGCTCTGGGTATTGGATAAGACGAAGACAGCCATGGGCGCGCGTATGCTTCGCAATGACCTGGAGCAGCCACTGACCAATGCCGAGATGATTAATCAGCGTCTGAATGCAGTAGAGGAATTGCTGCGGAATATGATACAGCGGGAAGAATTGCGGGAATATCTGAATCCGATTTATGATCTGGAACGACTGAATACCCGTATCGTGTATCAGACGGCGAATCCCCGGGATCTGCTTGCCTTTAAGAATTCCATTGCCATGTTACCGGCTATTCGAACCGTTCTTGCAGATTTTAAGGCAGATAATCTGGTGGCATTGCTTAATGAAATTGATGATTTGTCCGATATTTATCGGGATATTGATGCAGCAATCTGCGAGGAGCCACCGATTTCTTCACGTGATGGCGGTATTATAAAGGATGGTTTTCACCCGGAAGTTGACCGGCTGCGCAAAGCAAAGACCGAAGGCAAGCAATGGTTGGCTGAACTGGAGACAAAAGAGCGGGAGCGCACAGGGATTAAGAATCTGAAAGTGAAATACAATAAAGTCTTTGGTTACTATCTGGAAGTCACCAATTCTTATAAAGATCTGGTACCGGATGACTATCAAAGAAAGCAGACGCTGGCCAATGCGGAACGTTTCTTTACCCCCGAATTAAAAGAACTGGAGGATACCATTCTTGGGGCCGAGGACAAGCTGATTGCATTGGAATACGAATTATTCAAAGAACTCCGCAACCGGATTGCCGCCCAGGTGGCGCGGATACAGACTACGGCCAAAGCAATCGCTCGGCTGGATGTCTATGCTTCACTGGCGTATGTAGCAGAGAAGAATCATTACTGCAGACCGAAGATCAATACCAGAGGCGTCATCGACATCAAAGGTGGTCGCCACCCTGTGGTAGAACAGATGATGGACCAGCAGTTGTTTATTGATAATGACACGTATCTGGATAATAAAAAACAGCGTGTTTCCATTATTACCGGACCCAATATGGCGGGTAAGTCTACCTATATGCGCCAGAGTGCCTTGATTGTTCTCATGGCGCAGGTGGGATGTTTTGTTCCGGCCAAATCGGCCAATATCGGCATTGTAGATCGAATCTTTACCAGAGTCGGTGCATCGGATGATCTTGCCTCCGGACAAAGCACCTTTATGGTGGAGATGAATGAAGTGGCTAATATTCTGCGCAACGCCACGAAGGATTCCTTATTGATTCTGGATGAAATCGGTCGTGGTACCAGTACCTTTGATGGACTCAGCATTGCGTGGGCAGTGGTGGAGCATATCAGTAATGTGAAATTAATTGGGGCAAAGACGCTTTTTGCAACCCATTATCATGAGTTGACGGAACTGGAGGGCAAGATTGATGGTGTACATAATTACTGCATTGCAGTCAAAGAGAACGGAGATGATATTGTCTTCTTACGTAAGATTGTTCCGGGAGGTGCAGACCGGAGTTATGGTATTGCGGTAGCAAAACTGGCCGGGCTCCCGGAGGAAGTGATTGACCGTGCCAATCGGATTGTGACCCAACTCTGCGAGAATGATATTGTGGATCTGACCAAAAACATCGCCGTGGAGGGGCAGACCATTCCGACGAAAAAGACCACAAAGCCGCTGGACGACGTGGATAAGGCGCAGATGTCCTTTTTTGATACGATTAATGATGATGATATTATTGACGAAATCCGACAGATGGATATCAGCCATATGACGCCGTTGGAGGCAATGAATGCATTAAATGAATTACAGGTAAAGGTTCGAAATCGATGGTGAAAAGAGAGATTACAGTTCTGAGTAAGGAGACAATTGATAAGATTGCTGCCGGGGAAGTTGTGGAACGTCCGGTGTCCGTAGTGAAAGAATTGGTAGAAAATGCAATTGATGCCGGGGCGGATGCCATCACGGTGGAAATCCGTGATGGGGGAAAATCTTACATTCGCATTACGGATAATGGTTGTGGCATTGCCATGGAGCAGTTGCCGGTGGCCTTTTTACGGCACTCTACTTCCAAACTGACCACTGCCGATGAATTATCCAACATTCGTACACTGGGATTTCGTGGTGAAGCGCTCTCCAGTATCAGTGCCGTATCACGGGTAGAAATGATTACGAAGCCAAAAGACCAATTAATGGGCGTCCGTTATGTGATGGAAGGTGCCGAACAACGTTCCATGGATGAAGTGGGGGCGCCGGATGGAACCACAATCATGGTCTATCAGTTGTTTTACAATACACCGGCTCGAAAAAAGTTTTTGAAATCCGATATAACGGAGGGTGGCTATATTGCAGAACTGATGGAGCGTCTGGCATTGTCGCACCCAGACATCTCTTTTTGTTTTATATGCAACAAAAAAGAACGCATGCAGACCAGCGGCAATGGGAATCTTATGGATACCATTTATCAGGTATATGGCAGACAGATTGCAGCAAATCTGTTGCCCATACACCGTGAATGTGAACAGTTTTTGGTGGAAGGGTTTATCGGTAATACAAATATTGCCAGAGGCAACCGCAGTCTGGAGAATTTTTACATCAACGGACGCTACATCAAGAGTCCGTTGTTATCCAAAGCGGTAGAAAACGGCTATGCCGGCTATTTGATGCAGCATCAATACCCGTTTTGTGTTCTTGCCATCACTACAAAAGATGCAGTGGTGGATGTCAATGTACATCCCACAAAACAGGAAGTACGGTTTGATGATGAAATTGCTGTCGCTGATTGGTTTTGCGGCATTGTTCACGACAAATTATGTAACCGTGAAGATATTATAGAGGTGTCGGTTGAACCTGCGTCTGACCATACAGTGGAAGCGGAGACACATAACACACTGGAATCTGTGACGCCGTCAGCTGTTTTCTCTGAAAATCATGCAGATGAACCGTCTGATGCAAAGTCGAAACCATCGGGTAACAGCGTAGTGGAACCGTTTGAGAAGAACCGCTTGGCGCAACTTCGTGAAAAAATTACGGCAGAGATCCATCAGGACACCCCGTATGAGCGAAAGTATCAGGAGTTTTACGAGAAAAAAATCGACGAAGGAAAAGGTGAAACGGCAGAGCAGATCAGTTTCCTGTCAGAAGAGGCCCGGGCAAAGCATCGGATTATCGGTCAGGTTTTTGACACTTACTGGCTGATTGAGCATGACAACAAACTATATATTATGGATCAGCATGCGGCCCATGAAAAAGTCTTATATGAACGGATGATGAAATCCTTAAAAGACAAAGAAATGACGTCGCAATGTATCAGTCCCCCCATTATTCTTTCACTTACATCCACAGAACAACATCGTATGGAACAATATATGGATGTTTTTACGGAACTGGGATATGTGATTTCTCCCTTTGGCGGTAAGGAATTTGCCATTGAAGCAGTTCCGGCAAATATGTTCTCTTTGGATGTTAAACAACTGTTTATGGAAATGTTGGGCGAATGCGAGGAGCGTAAGACCTCGGATCCCTACGAGATGATTCTTGAGAAGATTGCCTCTATGTCCTGTAAAGCGGCCGTCAAAGGCAACAACCGGCTCTCTTATCAGGAGGTAGACTGTCTGATTCAGGAACTGTTGACACTGGACAATCCCTATCATTGTCCCCATGGAAGACCCACTATTATTGCCATGACAAAGAGTGAGTTGGAAAAGAAATTTAAAAGGATCATATAAGCAATGGAAAAAAGACCTTTCATTATACTGGCAGGCCCAACGGCTGTTGGCAAAAGCGCATTATCCATATCTCTGGCAAAAGCAGTTGGCGGGGAAATTATTTCCTGTGATTCCATGCAGGTATATCAGTATATGGACATCGGATCTGCCAAGATTACACCGGAAGAAATGCAGGGTGTACCGCATTATCTGGTGGACGTTTTGCCCCCCACCGAAGATTTTCATGTTGCACGGTTCGTCTCCATGGCAAAAGAGGCCATGGAACAGATTTATGCCAATGGACATATTCCCATCGCTGTGGGCGGAACCGGATTTTACATTCAGGCACTTTTGTATGATGCGGATTTTTCGGAAGAGGAACATACGCCTATTCGCGAGGCGTTAGAACAAGAAGCACGTACCTTGGGCGCAGAAACATTACATCATCGTCTAAAAGAGGTGGATCCCCTTTCCGCAGAGCGGATTCATCCCAACAATGTCAAGCGGACAATACGTGCTTTAGAATTCTATGAGTTGCATCATGAGCCTATTTCCTTACATAATCAGCAACAAAAAGAAAAAACATCTCCCTATGAGTTTTGTTATTTTGTGTTGAATGATGAACGGCAGCATCTGTATGACCAGATTGACAAACGTGTCGATCAGATGATGGAAATGGGACTTTATCAGGAAGTAGAACGACTACGTGACATGGGCTGTACGAGAGACATGGTCTCTATGCAGGGACTTGGCTACAAAGAACTCTTTGACGTGATGGACGGTTCCATGACACTTGCGGAAGGAATTTACACCATCAAGCGTGATACCCGCCATTTCGCCAAAAGGCAGTTGACATGGTTCCGAAGCAAGCCGGAGGTAATCTGGGTGAACAAACCGGATTTTCACTATGATGAGCAGGCCATGCTACGTTTCATGATTTCAAAGATTGAACAGAAGCATTTACGATAACGAAAGGATAGGATTTATGAATCAGATATATCATCAATTTGGCATTTCCCAGGAGGTACTTGCCTTTGGAAGCAAGATCGAGGAATCACTGGCAGAAAGATTTGCTCAGTTGGATAAAATTGCAGAATACAATCAGATGAAAGTCATTGCAGCGATGCAAAAGCATCGTGTCAGCGCGGAATGTTTTAACAGTTCTACCGGATATGGCTACAATGATCTGGGCAGAGATACTTTGGAAGAAGTATATGCCACTTGTTTTGGCGGGGAGGCAGCATTGGTTCGTCCGCAGATCACTTGTGGCACCCATGCCTTAGCACTGGCACTGATGTCAAATGTCAGACCCGGGGATGAGATTTTATCACCGGTGGGCAAGCCCTACGATACATTGGAGGAAGTGATCGGTATCCGTCCATCCAAAGGTTCTCTGGCGGAATACGGTGTCACATATGCACAGGTGGATCTGCTGGCAGATGGCGGATTTGATTATGAAGGAATCCGGCAGGCGATTAATGAGCACACCCACCTGGTAACGATTCAGCGTTCCAAGGGTTACGCATCCCGGCCGACCTTGTCCGTAGAACGCATCGGAGAATTGATTGCTTTTATCAAGAAGATCAAGCCGGATGTAATCTGTATGGTAGATAATTGTTATGGTGAATTTGTGGAGACGAAAGAACCGCTGGAAGTAGGAGCGGATATGATTGTCGGTTCGTTGATTAAAAATCCGGGCGGCGGACTGGCCCCCATTGGTGGCTATATTGTAGGAAAGAAAGAATGTGTCGACAATGCGGCGTATCGATTGACATCCCCTGGTCTCGGCAAAGAAGTAGGGGCTTCTCTTGGCATTATGCAGTCGTTTTATCAAGGACTTTTTCTGGCTCCAACGGTGGTAAACAGTGCACTAAAAAGTGCCATTTTTGCTGCCAATGTATTTGAGCGACTGGGGTTTGACGTGCTTCCTAATGGCAGTGAACCACGGTATGATATCATTCAGGCAGTTACATTCCAATCACCGGAAGGTCTGATTGCTTTTTGTGAGGGAATTCAGGCAGCAGCACCAGTGGACAGTTATGTGATTCCGGAGCCATGGGATATGCCCGGGTATGACAGCAAAGTCATTATGGCGGCGGGTGCTTTTGTCCAGGGCTCTTCCATAGAACTTAGCGCGGATGGGCCGCTTCGCCCGCCATACACCGCTTTCTTCCAAGGAGGTCTGACCTGGTATCACGGCAAATTGGGCATCCTGATGGCATTGCAAAAACTTTATGACCGTAAACTTGTTAAGGACTTATAATTATGCTAATATGAATGAGTACAATTTTGATAAAGATAGACGGAGGAACATCCAATGAGTAGTTCGTATGGAATTGATATGGGTACCAACAATCTTAAGATTTACAGTAGTAGTAATGGCGAGATTGTCAATGTCAAAAATACAATTGCAATCGTAGATAAAGATCAGATGTATGCCTATGGAGATGATGCATATTCTATGTATGAGAAGGCACCGGAGAGTATCGCGGTATCTTTCCCGATTGTCAGCGGTGTGATTGCTGATTTTGACAATATGCAGACCATGCTGTTTGAAGTGCTGGAAAAGAAAGCGAAAGCAAGAATGAAAGGCGCAGACATTGTGGTTGCGGTTCCGACGGATATTACGGAAGTGGAGAAAAAAGCCTTTTATGATATGTTTGCCAAATCTAAGACGAAGCCACACAGCGTCATGCTTTGCGAAAAGCCGTTGGCCGATGCGCTGGGAATGGATTTGGATATTACGGAGCCAACCGGCATTATGGTAGTTGATTTTGGCGCAGATACCACGGAGATTTCCGTGATTTCTCTGGGAGGGCTTGTGTTGACGGAGTTACTTCCCTTTGGTGGCAATCATCTGGATGACGCCATCGTTACACATATGAAACGCAAATTCAATTTATTAATCGGCCGTAAGACTGCTTGCCAGTTGAAAGAGAATATCGGCAGTGCCATCCCGGGTAGAGAAGATGTGATGACCATCGTTGGACGTGATGTGGTCAGTGGTCTGCCCATTGAGATGGAAGTGAAGAGTTCTACGGTATATGACGGCATCAAGGATGAACTGGCAAATCTATGCAATTCCATAAAAATGATTCTGGAAAAGGTTCCGCCGGAACTTGCTAAGGATATTGTACATTCCGGAATTTATCTCACCGGTGGAAGTGCAGGGATTGCAGATCTTTCCACCTTATTTACGGAAGTCACCAACATCAAAGTCAATATTAGTGAACATATGGGACATACTTCCGTACTGGGACTTGCCAAAGTACTTTCAGATTCCAAATATAAGCGTTTCGGATATGGAATGAAGACCAGAATTTTTAAATAATAAGGATAGTAACTATGAAGCGTAAAAGCAGATCATCTCTTCCAAGTAAATATATTCTCATGTTACTGACCCTCATATGCATTATGCTGCTTTTTGCAGGATATGCCACAGGGTATTCCGGTGAACCCATCCGGACGATCTGTAACTATGTTTTTGTTCCAATGCAAAAGGGACTCAGTTATGTAGGGGATGCGATTTCTATCAATAATAATGATACCAAGACAAAAGAGCAGCTGATTGCCGAAAATGAAGCATTGCAGGCTCAGGTAGATGAGTTGTCGACGCAGATTACCAATATTCGGCTTCAACAATCAGAATTGGTTACTTTGCGGGAATTATATGAGTTGGATCAGACCTATGCCGATTATGAAAAGACCGGGGCCCATGTGATTGCCCGGGGGACCAGCAACTGGTTTGATACGTTTACCATCGACAAGGGATCTGAGGACGGCATCAAGGTAAATATGAATGTCATCGCCGGAAGTGGATTAGTAGGTATTGTCA
>CAMAKU010000011.1 GCA_945836255.1 uncultured Roseburia sp.
CTGCCGTCTGTGCTTCCCACTCCGATGCCGGAGCCGCCGTCACCTCTCCGGCGCCGTAGCCCAGCACGGTCCAATCCACAGAGAAATTCTCATAAATCAAGGTCTCCATGGTTGCCGGACGATTATTGACCAGAATCTCATGGTCTTCGTCCACCTCAACATCCATAAATTCTGCCAATTGACCAACGGTATAGAAACTTCTTGTCTCGATGGCATCGCCTTCCTGAATCTGGTAACTTCCCGGTTCCAGACTGCCATTGACCTCCACAAACTTCGGACAGGTCACCCGACGATTATTGACCTCAAAAGTTACGGTACTTCCGGTATACTCGTCCAACTGCTCAATGGTATAGACCGCTTCTTCTCCTGCCGTGGAGGGTTCGATCGTAATATAACTATTGAATTCCAGTGGCGTGTTCATGCCAACCGTTACATCGTTCATCTTGACGACAGCTGACTCTCCCTCACTGCCCCGGGCCATCCGCGGCGTACCGTTCACGGTAAAATGAATCTCCCGGCCGCGTCTTGGGAACAGTTCCTCTGTGGTAAATCCCGCCTGCATCGCTGCATCCACCACCGTCAGATGTCCGTTATCATATAATTTCATCATCTCACCATTGAAGTGTACCATGATGAAGTTATTCTTCTGTTCGTAATAATTCAGGCAGATACCGATTGGTGTAACCAGCAGCGGGTCTTTTTTGATACCTTCCTGCTCGAAAATCACATTCTTCATCACCTCTTCGCCACGCAATGCCACACGCTCCGGAACAATATCCAATTTGCTGGCAAGTGACTCTGTATATCCGTGAATCTTACCGCCACCCCCGACAATAAATGCCGCACTCACTGATTTGTCACCGTTTAATTCCTTAATCTTGTTGGCAACCTCCGTGGTCATCTTCTCCCGGGTAGGTTCTGTTAATTTCCAGACCTCAGAGGATTTGACCGTATGGGAAATCCCCATGATATCCTCATACGTCACCTCTTCTAACGTGGTGGAATCCAACTTAATCTGTTCTGCCGTGGCGAAATCCACCAGATATGCCTGCACGATGACCTCCGTCAATTCGTCCCCGGCAAAGGGAATCATGCCATAGGCAATGATACTGCCGTCTCTGGTGATACAGATATCGGAAGTTCCGGCGCCCACATCCACAAGAGCAATATTTAACATACGGAAATTCTCCGGAATCGCCACATTGATTGCGGCGATTGGCTCCAAGGTCAGATTCGCAACCTGAAGTCCTGCACGCTCTACAGCCGCATACAGACCATCCACTACGTCCTCCGGAAGGAACGTAACGATAATCACTTCCTCAATCTTATTCGCCTTATGCCCCTCAAGGCTGGAGAACAGTTCCTCGTTCAGATAATATTTCATCACAGAATAACCGACACAATAGAATTTGTATTTGTTATCCCCTTGTGCCAGCAGTTCGCTCTGTGCCTGATCAATTCCCATCAAATCCAGCGTATGCAAATCCTCACCACTGACAATGGTCTCCTCCGGGTACTCGTAGGCAACCCTTGTGGTGACCGTACGCAGCACACGACCAGCGGCAGCAATACACACTTGTGTCAAAGGCGCCTCAATCTGCTGCTCCAGCACTTCCTTCACCTCTCGAATGGTGGCACCCACGCGCCCAATGTCATGAATCTGTCCGTCAAGCATGGCTCTGGTCTGATGTTCCCGCACACACTGCGCGATCACATGAAATCCGTCCTCTGTCTGATATCCCACTGTGCCCACCACATTACGTGTACCAATATCAAGACCAAAAACGAAATCCTCCATCTGGTTTCCTTCACTCATAGATTTATTCTCCTATACCAAGTATCGATTGCAGACAGGCTGCTGTCTGCTCCGGTGTCCCCTGATTGTCGATCACTTTCTGACAGTATTGACGAAAAACGGCTTCCGGCAATTGGCTGGCAAAAATGGCATCTACCTTCTCATCCGTATAGCCCCGGCTCTCCTTGAGCCGCGCTCTGCGGCAATCCTCATCCGCATAGATATACCACAACTCATCACAGATACGATCGTAATGCTCCTCAATCAACAGGGCTGCCTCAAAGAAAAAGTAATCCAGCACTCCTCGCCGTCGCTCCGCTTCCACCTGCTGTACCACGCTCTGCTTCACTGCCGGATGTACGATGGCGTTCACCTGACTACGTATATCATCTTCGGAAAACAACACCCGGGCCATCTTGGCTGCATCCAGTCTGCCATCTGCCCCAAAGACATCCCTGCCGACCAACACCTGACATATCTGTTCATAACAGACACTTCCCGGCTCCATCAGGGATTTGGCCAGATCGTCCGCCAGCACAACTTTGCAATGACAATGTGCCTCTAAATACGCCAGAACGGTACTCTTTCCGGCACCGACACCGCCCGTAATACCTATAAACTTCATAATCCACTCCATTGTAGCATTTTTACGCCCTAAAAAAAAGTCCTACTTTGCATCATACCAGGTATTGCCGGTATGCATATCAATCTCCAGCGGCACTGACAACTGCGCCGCATTCTGCATCTCCTGTTCCAGAATCGCTTTGACCCGGTCCAGTTCATCCTCTTTCGCCTCAATCAGCAGTTCATCGTGTACCTGAAGCAGCAACTGGGATGCCAGCCCCTCCTGCTGCAACCGGTCATGCACACGCACCATGGCAATCTTGATGATATCCGCGGCTGTTCCCTGAATCGGCGAATTCATAGCAATCCGCTCGCCAAACTGACGCTGCATGAAGTTGCTGGAAGACAATTCCGGGATGGGGCGGATACGACCAAACATGGTTGTAACATAGCCCTGCTCCCGCCCCTGAGCCACCAGTGAATCGATGAACTCTTTCATCCTGGGATACGCGCGAAAATAATCGTCAATATACTGCTGGGCTTCCTTCTTGCTGATTCCCAAATCGCGGCTCAGCCCAAAGGCACTGATGCCATAGACAATACCGAAGTTAACTGCCTTGGCATTGCGGCGCTGGAGGTCCGTAACTTCATCGAAAGGCGTGTCAAACACCAGCGACGCGGTGGAGCGATGGATGTCCTGTCCCTGCAAAAAGGCCTGAATCAGATTCTCGTCTTCTGACATATGGGATAACACGCGCAGTTCGATCTGGGAGTAATCCGCATCCACAAAAACATAACCCTGCTTCGGATAGAATACCTTGCGGATCAGTTTGCCCAGTTCCATACGAATGGGAATATTTTGCAGGTTCGGCTCCGTACTGCTGATACGCCCAGTGGCCGTCACCGTCTGCTGGAAGGACGAATGCACTCTGCCATCTGCCGCAATACAATGCGCCAGACCGTCTGCATACGTGGACTTTAACTTGGCCAACTGGCGATATTCCAGTATATCTGCCACAAAGGGATAATCCACGGCCAGTCCCTCCAGAACATCGGCTGCGGTGGAATAGCCGGTCTTGGTCTTCTTCCCATTGGGCATCCCCATTTTTTCAAACAGAATGACGCCTAACTGCTTCGGGGAATTGATGTTAAATGTTTCCCCGGCCTGCTGATAGATGGACTGCTCCAATTCTGTCAACCGAATCTGTAACTTCTGCCCGTACTCGGCAAGCGCCACACCATCAAGGGCAATCCCCGCCAGTTCCATATCCGCCAGAGTGAAAATCAACGGCAGTTCCACCTGATCATACAATTCCTCCATCTTCTGCTCCCGGAGACGTTCACAGAGAATTGGCTGTGTCTTGGCGCACACATATGCCTGATAGCAGGCATAATCCCTCATATCTTCCGGCTGTTCCCTAAGTGCCTGCTCCAACGACTTCTTACCAAACCGCTCCGCATACACCGGCAGACTCATCTGCAAATACTCTGCAGCAATATCTTCTGCCAGATACTGGTTCTGTAACGGATGCAATAAATATTCCGCTACTGCAATATCAAATACATTATGATAGTCAAAAACACGCCCCTCCTGCTTGGGAGCCGCAATCTTGATCATCTCCTTGGCAGACATGGTGGCAATACGTGTTCCCGTCCGGGCGATTCGTTCCAACTGCTGTGTCAGCACAGCAAGCGTCAGTTCCTCTCCCACCGGTGCCCAGATCCCGGATGTCCCGTCCGACAACGCCACGCCAAACACTTGATAAAATTGTGGTTCTTCCGGCTGTTCATCCATGGTGGCAAACAGGGACAACTGTCCCTCCGCCTCCCCCTGCGCTGTCTTTGCCGTAGCATCCGCCGGCAAGAGCATATACGCCAAATAGAGTCCTACACAGGAAGGCTTCTGTTGGCACAGCAAATCTACATACGGCACAAAATCCTTCTCCGTAGTGGCAGTAGAAAAATTCGTTTGCACCTCGTTCTTCGGTGCATCTACGTGAAAACGCCCCAAAAAGTTTTTGAAATCCCATTCCTTGCACAACGCATAGGCCTCCGGCGTATAGAGATCGCCGAGAGCCGCGTCCTCCGGATCATAAGACAGATTCGCATGTACCTCTATCGTGGCAAGTTCTTTGGATAAGACTGCCTGATCATAGAATTCCACCAAATTCTTCGCTGCACGGGGCGGCTTGAGTTCCTCTGCATGGGCATGGGCTTCTTCGATGGAATGATACTGTGCGATAATCGCTGTGGCCGTCTTTTCGCCAATTCCGGGAACCCCGGGAATATTGTCCGCAGTGTCGCCCATCAGCGCTTTCACATCGATAAATTCCTTCGGTGTAACCAGATAGCGCTCCGCCACATCCGACGCATAATAATTCTCTATCTCCGTACCGGTCTTCTTCGTCTTGGGAATACTGATCTTCGTATGCTCCGTAGCAAGTTGCAACAGATCACGATCCCCGGAAACAATGGTCACTTCCATCCCGCGTGCTTCCGCATCCCGAGCCATCGTCCCCAGCAGATCATCCGCCTCCAGACCTTCCTGTGAAATCACAACCACTCCCATAGCGCGCAGCATCTGCTTCATCATCGGCACCTGCTGGCGCAACTCCTCTGCCATCGGCTTGCGCGTTCCTTTGTACGCATCATACATCTTATGCCGGAATGTAGGCGCATGTTCGTCAAACGCCACCGTCAGATAGGTCGGCTGCTCTGTCTCGATGATTTTGAACATGATATTGAGGAAGCCGTACACCGCATTGGTATGAAGTCCTGCTGCATTAGTCAGATCCGGCAGACCAAAAAAAGCCCGGTTTAAAATACTGTGCCCATCAATCAGTAATAATTTCTTAGATTGCTCTTGTTTCATATTTCAGCCATTCCTTTTCCTTGTCATTCAAATACGGACTGATGGTATCAAATACCTGTTGATGATAATCATTCAGCCAAGTCATTTCCTGTTCGGTCAGCATCGAAGGTTCCACTGCGTCCAAATCAATGGGGGCATAGGTCAGATTCTGGAATTGCAGATACTGTCCGTACTCGGTCTTGGGTCCCTCCACACAGAGCAACTCATTCTCGATACGGATACCGTACGCCCCCTCCTGATAGAAACCCGGCTCATTGGTAGTAATCATGCCGGGAATCAGTTCCTGTGCCGGGAACATATCCGTCATCCGCCAGCGAAACGCATTGGGTCCCTCATGCACATTGAGAATATGACCAACCCCATGACCGGTACCACACCGATAGTCCAGCCCTAAGGCCCACAGTGGCTCACGGGCGATGGCATCCAGATTCGTGCCGGATACCCCCTGTGGAAATCTGGCATTAGCCAAACGCAGATGGCCTTTCAGAACCAGCGTATACATCTGCCGCATCTCGTCTGACACCGGCCCCAACACAATCGTTCTGGTAATGTCTGTTGTCCCTCCCAGATAGTGTCCGCCGGAATCCACCAGAAGCATTCCCTCAGGTGCCAGTTCTGCATAATCCTCCGGCGTTGCACTGTAATGCATCATAGCCGCATTGGCACCATAAGCACAGATCGTATCAAAACTCAGATCCAGATAATCCGGCTGTTCCTCCCGCAATTTCTGCAATACGTCTGCTGCACTAATCTCATCCATGGGTTCCTGCCCGATATTCGTCTTCAGGTAATAAATAAATCGTGTCACCGCAACACCGTCACGAATATGCGCTTCGATGGTGTTGGCTACTTCCGTATCATTTTTGATAGCGCGCATCAACTCCGACGGATCGTGTGCATTAATCACCTCACAATTGGCGATACAAGCCATCAGCCGGGCATTGATAACCGCCTTACTTAAAAGGATGGTCGTACCTGCCTCTGCTGCCAGATCTGCCAGTTGAGTATAGATTGCATCATAGGGACGCACTTCAATCTGCTGGGCTGCCAGATAGTCCATCACCTCCTGCGTCCAGTTCTCATAGAAGGCATACAGTACCGCCTTCGTCTGGGAAAGAAACAGATAAGACATAAAGACCGGCACATGGGAAATATCATTTCCCCGGAGATTTGTAATCCAGGCAATATCATACATACTGCCGATCAAATGGCTGTCGGCTCCCTTCTTCGCCATCTCCTGGCGGATTCGCGCCAATTTGTCTGCCGTACTCTCCCCCGCATAATGTGCCCGCAAAAGAAAGACCGGCTCCTTGGGCAAGGACGGGCGGTCCGTCCATATCTGCGCCACCAGATCTTCTTCCATCTTAACGTGACCATGCTTTTTCTCTGCAATGGCACAAAACCGCTCGGCATCCTCTGCCACCATACAACTGCCGTCAAAACCGATGGTGCCCTGCTGACACAACTTGTCCTCTACATATTCACTAACCTTCGGCACGCCCGGCTCCGCCATGCGAAACAATTGCACTTCACTCCCTGCAATCTGCGCTGCTGCCTGCACAAAATATCTGCCGTCGGTCCATACGCCTGCTTCTTCCATGGTAATGACCGCCGTTCCTGCCGAACCGGTAAAGCCGGTCATAAAAGCCCGGCTTTTAAAATGTTCCCCCACATACTCCGATGCATGATCGTCGGAGGTGGGAATCACATAAATATCAATACCGTTTTGCTTCATCAACGCCCGCAACGCTGCGATTCGTTGATTGATAATCTCTGGGTCTGTCTTTTTACTCATACTGTTACACTCCTTCTGTGTGATCTTATATTGATTCAATGGATGTTAGAAATCATAGCGACACAACTCACAGTTGCGAATCCCGTAGGCGCTGTACGCATCATTGGGCATATCCACAAAATACGAACAAACTGCTCGGGCAATACCGTTGTGCGCTACCAAAAGATACGTCTGATCCTCCTGCGCACACACCTCGTCCAACAGATTATAGATCCGCTGGCATAACTGCAACATGGACTCCCCCGTCTCAAAACGATTGACAAACTGCTTCTTCGCTTCCAAAAACGCCGCCCCATCCCGGGGTGTTCCCTCAAATTTGCCGAAATTCTGCTCCCGCAGCCGTTCCTCCGGATAACACGCAATCCCTGTCATTTCTGAGATGTGACGCGCCGTGTCAGCCGCACGTTGCAATGGCGAATACAGAATCGCATCAATCTCCAGTTGCTGCTGTGCAATCTGGCGTCCCAGTTCTTCCGCCTGTTCATGACCCAATTCGGTCAAACCGATATCGGTACAGCCGCAGATCTTGTTCTCTACGTTCCAAAATGTCTGTCCATGTCTGGTAAAATATAGTGTTCCCATGCTTCTCCTGCTATTGTATTTCTGATATGCTATCGTCTCCGTGTTTTTTCGCCTTATGTCGACGTCCGCGAGCGCACGTCGCCGCAAGGCTCATTATATCATAATTATGCGGCTTCTTCCATAAATTCATAGTAATCACTTTCTGTGGCAAATAAAATGTATTCTCCATCCACATATCCCATAAATCCGCTTCCTACTTCGTAACCTTTCATGACAGTCCCTCCTATTCCTCTGATACCAATTCATTGCTGTTTTGCTGACCGGTTGCCCGAACCACTTTCTTTTTGGTATCTATAAAATAGCAGAGGCGGTGTCCCTTTATTGGTTCATCTCCTGTAATGGAATTTCTTATTATACATTGAGGTGATAAACGCTTGCGCCAAAGGTATATTTCCTACTCTGTTCTCATATATTATAGTTATGAAAAAACTAACTTTATACACCATCATTGGAATCCTATTTGTTTTAATCACGGGGACGCTGGCCCATTTTGTATATGAATGGTCCGGCAGCAATCCCATTGTGGGCTATTTTTTCCCGGTGAACGAATCCTCCTGGGAGCATATGAAATTATGCTTTTTCCCCATGCTGGCGTATTTCTTTTTTATGCGAGGCAAATTAAAAACTGAATACCCCTGCGTCAGTTCCGGTCTGTTGGCAGGCATTCTGCTTGGTACCTTTCTGATCCCGGTCATCTTCTATACCTACTCCGGAATCTTAGGGCAAAATTATCTGGTGCTGGACATCGCAACCTTTGCCGTCAGTGTCATTCTGTCCTATTGGGCAGCTTATCGGCTGAGTCTGTCCTGCCGCCTTGCCCGATATACCCTGCTGTTAAAAGGACTGGTCGCCGCGCTTGCCATCTGTTTTTTTGTCTTCACCGACAATCCCCCTACCATCGCTTTGTTTCAACCGCCAATCTGATACGACTGGTTTTTCCGTTTTTCAAGAAACTCTACACATGAACTGCTTCCTTGTGGTATAAATCTGTTTCGTATGATATGATAATGCTATCGGCGGATGCGATTAACGCCTCATTTCACGACAGGAGAGAATACATGATGCCATATCTCGCACTTACAATTCTTGGAATTCTTCTTGGTCTTTGGTTTCTTGCTCCATTTTTTACCAAGCGGATTCTCAACATCGGCAACCTACTGGGAATCATCATTTCCTTATGTATCCTGATTTATGGTCTGTTCCATACCGAAGTTCATCACATGGCGACCATGCTTTGGAATCATGCCGGATGGACCCGTGGTCTTTGCATCGTTTTACTCCTTTTCCTGACACTGGGCGTTGGCATATTTCTCTGTAACTCCATCCGTATCGTTCTGGCACTGGGCAGGCGTCCTAATCAGCCGTGTACCGTCATTATCCTAGGATGCAAAGTGTACGGCACCAAAGCAAGCCTGATGCTGACAGAACGCCTTGACGCTGCTGCCTCCTATCTAAAGGAGCACCCGGAGGCAGACTGTATTGTCTCTGGCGGGAAAGGCGCCGACGAAGACATTTCGGAAGCCGCCTGCATGTACCGGTATCTTCTGGAGCATGCCGTTCCCATCCATCGGATTTATCTGGAGGATACTTCTACCACAACAAGGGAAAACCTTTTGTTTTCCTCCGAAATCATAAAAAGACAACGGCTGGACTCTCATCTAGCCATTGTCTCCAATGAATTTCATATCTATCGTGCCATGTCCATTGCCAGAAAACTAGGCTTTGACGCCTATTGCCTTCCGGCAAAAACCGCCTGGTGGCTATTCCCCACCTATTTTGTCCGGGAAGTGCTGGCAATCGTCAGCGAAGATCTGCAACGATTGCGATAACCGGTTCACCGGTAGCAAAGATTACGCCTGCTTTCCGACGGCTACGTCCAGAATCACAGATGCCAAAGCCTCTTTGCTCATCATCGGAAGTGCCCGGACGCCTGCCTTGGTAATCAGGGTAGCGATGTTGGTATCCACGCCAAATCCGGCACCCTCCTGCCGTAGACTATTCGCAACAATCATGTCCACATTTTTCTTCTCCAGTTTCGCCCGGGCATTGTCTAACAGATGTTCGGTCTCCATGGCAAATCCACAGATGAATTGATCGTCCCGACGACGTTGTCCCAGTTCCCCAAGGATATCTCTGGTGCGAACCAGTGGAAGCGCACTGTCTCCTTCCATCTTCTTAATCTTCTCCGGGCTAATCTCCGCCGGCGTATAATCTGCCACTGCTGCGGATTTGATTATGATATCCGCCTCAGGCGCACGCTCCATCACCGCATCATACATCTGTGCGGCACTCTCCACCGAAATCAGTTCCACAAAAGGTGGCGGCGTCAGCGCTACCGGACCGCTAATCAACGTCACATCGGCGCCACGCAGCATGGCGCAGCGGGCGACGGCATAGCCCATTTTACCGGTGGAATGATTGGAAATAAAACGCACCGGATCGATGGCCTCCCTGGTGGGACCGGCCGTCACCAGAACACGTTTTCCCGTCAGATCTTTCTCGCAGGCGATGGTTCGCAAAATGTATTGTAACAGCACCTCCGGTTCCGGCATCTTGCCGGCACCGGTATCACCGCAGGCAAGATAACCGCTGGCCGGTGTAATTACCTCCATGCCATACTGCTTTAAACATGCGATATTATCCTGTACAATAGGATTCTCATACATATTGGTATTCATGGCCGGTGCCACGATCTTGGGACAGCGGCAGGCAAGGGCCGTAGTCGTCAGCATATCATCAGCAATGCCGTGTGCCATCTTTCCAATGACATTGGCAGATGCCGGCGCCACCAGCAGTACGTCCGCTTTTTTTGCAATGGACACATGCTCCACCTGAAATGAGAAATTCCGGTCAAACGTATCCACCAGGCACTTATGTCCCGTCAATGTTTCAAAGGTGATGGGATTGATAAAATTGGTGGCATTCTTTGTCATGATAACTTCAACGTCTGCGTGAAGTTTTTTCAGGGCACTGGCCAAATTGGCGATCTTATACGCCGCAATACTTCCCGTTACACCCAATACGACACATTTTCCTTCTAACATACTTCTTCTCCCGTTATGATTGCTGTCCTGTAAAGTCCTCTGTCAAAAGTCCATGTTTTTCGTAGCGTGACAGACGCGCGATTCGGTTGTCACCATCCACAAAAACCACATAGGGCTGATGCTCCTTCGCCTCCTCCGGCGTCATAGAAGCATAACTCATAATGATGACATGATCCCCAATCGATACCTGTCTTGCGGCTGCGCCATTCAAGCAGATCATACCGCTCCCCGGCTCTCCGGCAATCGTATAGGTCTCGAATCGATTCCCGTTTTCCACATCCACAATCTGTACATACTCATATTCCAAGATGCCTGCTGCTTCCAACAGTTCACTGTCCACTGTGATACTTCCCACATAATTCAATTCTGCCTGGGTGACCACGGCGCGGTGAATCTTTCCTTTTAACATTGTGATTTCCATTGTATTCCTCCAAATTCTGCTGTTCGGCTACAGAATAAAGTTGTCGATCAGTCTTGTCTTTCCGATATAGACGGCAATAGCCACCAGCGTACTGCCGGAAATCGTATCCACCGGCGTGATGGTATCAAAATCAACCACATCCACATAGTCAATGCGCGCCAGCGGTTCCGTGGCAATCTTGTCTGCAATCGCCTGTTTGATGCGGGAAGCATCCGTCTCACCGGAGGCAATCAGTTCCTTGCCCACCGCAAGACTCTGGGATAAAATCAGTGCCGCCTTGCGCTCCTTTTCATTCAGATAGGTGTTTCGAGAACTCTTCGCAAGACCATCCTCCTCCCGCACGATGGGACAGCCATGAATCGTCACATCCAAGCTCAGATCCTTTACCATGCGTCGGATGACTGCCAACTGTTGTGCGTCTTTCTGACCGAAGTAGGCGTTGTCCGGTGTCACAATATGGAACAACTTCAATACCACCGTCTGCACGCCGCGGAAATGCGTCGGTCTTGTCTTGCCACACAATTCCGTGGTCAGGCCGTTCATATCCACGTAAGAGCAGAATCCTTCGGGATACATCTCCTGAGGCTCCGGATGGAAAATCAGGTCCACACCAACCCCCTCGCAGAGCACCGCATCCTTATCAAGATCCCTGGGATAACTGTCCAGATCCTCAGTAGGGCCAAACTGCATGGGATTGACAAAAATACTCACAACCACTTTGTCATTTTCTTTTCTTGCCGCTTCCATCAGGCTTCTATGCCCTTCATGCAAATACCCCATGGTAGGGACAAAACCAATGGTCAGTCCCTCCTTTTTCCATTCCTTCACCTGTTTACGTACGTCTTCGATCTTGTCGCAAATCTTCATCTCTTATTTCCTTTCTCATCACACCACCTGACAGATAGGTAGCCATGCCTGCACCATGTCTGTTATGTGCTATTTAATCAATACAATTTGTCGATAATACTGTCGTCGATCTTATAAGTATGTTCTTCGGCCGGGAACGTTCCTGCCTTCACCTGCACATCATACTCCTGGAACGCCTGGGTCATAATCTCACCCACATTGGCAAAATGTTTGACGAACTTCGGCTTGAAATCCGTAAACATCCCCAGCATATCCTGATATACCAGCACCTGACCGTCGCATCCGGCACCGGCGCCAATACCGATGGTTGGAATCGAAATGGTCTCACTGACCTTCTGTGCCAATGCTGCCGGAACACATTCCAGAACCACGGCAAAGGCCCCTGCCCGTTCTACCGCCCGGGCATCATCCAAAAGTTTCTGTGCCGCTGCCTCTCCTTTGCCCTGCACCTTGAAACCACCAAAGGCATTGATTGACTGGGGTGTCAGTCCGATATGACCGCACACCGGAATCGATGCATTCACAATAGCGCGAATCGTCTCTTCCATCTCCATGCCGCCTTCCAGTTTCACCGCCTGCGCACGGCCTTCTTTCATCAGACGACCTGCATTCACAACAGCATCGTAGACAGAGGACTGATAGGACATAAATGGCATGTCACAGATCAGTAACACATTTTTGGCACCACGGCTGACTGCCGCACAGTGATGGATCATATCCTCCATGGTAACCGAAATGGTATCTTCATAACCAAGCACTACATTGCCCACGGAATCCCCCACCAGAATGGAGTTGATTCCTGCGGCATCAATCAATTTCGCTGTAGAATAATCATATGCCGTGAGCATAGTCAGTTTTTCACCTTTTGTCTTTGCTTCCTTAAATGTCACAACCGTATTTTTCATAAAAGGCCTCCTTATTTTCTGCTTCTTCCAATATCTGATACAGTTTTTCGTAATCCCGCTGGGGATTCTTCATCTGTGCAATCCCAACCAGTTTGCGTCCCAGGATGCGATACATTTCATAATCCTCTGGAGGTATCGCCAACAGATGTTTGATCACCGTATCCGTATCACCACGCTCAATGGGACCGGTGAGTGCCGCCACACATCCCTGCGAGACCACATGTTCCACATTGCCTGACACCAGACTTCCGGTCGCCGCTCTTGCCTCCTGCTCCGTAAATCCGCACTGCATCAACATATGATAGCCACTGTCCAAAACAGCGACCACCTGATTACTCAGTACACTTGCGGCTGCATGGTATAAGCCTTTATCCTTTGCATCAATCTGACAGATTGTATTCCCTAACGACGAAAACAACTCACCCATGGTCGCCACAGCCTTCGGCATTCCCTCAATCGTCAGAAATGCATGATCTAATTGTCGGTAGGATGAATACTTGTCACTGAACGCTAACATTGGATGAATAGAGACACAAGATGCACCTGTATCCTCTATCCCTTGAAATACAACGGATGATAATGAACCACTGAAATGACATATAATCTTATCTGTAATGGACAACATGCGAATGCAATCCCACACCTTGGCAATCTCAGCGTCGGTGGTCGTAATAAACAGGGTATCGCTTGCATTTACCAGGTCTTCCATGGTCTGGAAGCTGCCCGTACCTGTAAAATCCGCAGCGTCGGCTGCGCGCTCCGGATGCCTGTCATAGTAACCGGTGACATCCACCCGGTGGTCACGGAGATATCTTCCCATGGAGTACCCCACTCGACCGGAACCAATAATTCCTACGTTCATGCTATCACCTTCCCTCGCTAACAAAAACGCTTTCCGTGATAACACATTATCATCTGATGCCGTTTCATAAAATGAATACCGCTCCCGATGAATGTAGCACAGAATACAAAAAAAAACAAGGGATTCTGTTAAATTTTTCACAGAGTCCCTTGTATGAAATCAGATGCACTTTCCCGGCGCCTTTATTGGTAAAACTTACGCAGTCCTTTCGGATAGTGATTCTTCATGGTAGTGCCTGTCAATTTTCCCCATCCCAGCGAATAACCATCCACGGAAATCAGATGCCAGCCCGCATCTCCTTGTGCAAGGAACGTCTCCCCGGACAGATAACGCCGCACAGTGTCATCTCTGCTGTCCAGATCCGTATTTCGCTTCACTTGGTCAGGATGCAAATGAAGCGCCAACGCATGGGATGGCTCCATGCGATTTTTTTTCAGTGTTCCCAGATGGAGTCCCGGTCGCAGTACTTTCAGTCCCTTGAGAGACGGCAGGGATGGCGGCACCAGATACCACTGGTCGCCAAATGCCAGAAACGCCCCCTTTTGCAAGCGCTCACACATGTCGTCCGTCAGATTGTCCTCTGCAAATTTCTGCAGTTCTTTGCACGACTGATAAGAAAGTACCTTTTCTAACTTATAAGGATATTGCGCCTCCAGTGCAAGACGCTGCTCTCGATCCGACAGATCCGGTCCATCCTTTCGTAGCACCGCCACAAAATGCCCTTCTCCCGGCAAACGATGCGGCCACAGACGAATCGTATCCGCAATCCCGGGTGCAACCGGATAGGTGATCTCCGGCGCATCCTCACAGCCATGAGCGGCAAAATTCTCGTACCATTGCGGGTTGCCGTCACACATCCCCTCCGCTTTCGCTACCGGCTCAATCTGCATATCCGGATGTCTGCCCACAAAGCGGCTGATGCTTCCCTCGTTCTCATCCGGCGCAAAGGTGCAGGTAGAATAGACTAGTCTTCCTCCCGGCAACAGCATGTGATAGGCTTCCTCCAAAATCTCATCCTGGCGCTCCCCACACATACGGACATTGTCCGGTGACCACTCTTCCATTGCCTCCTCCTGCTTGCGGAACATCCCCTCTCCCGAACAAGGCGCATCCACCATAATTCGATGAAAAAACGTCCCAAACTGACGACGTAACTGCTGCGGAGTACCATTAACCACCACAGCATTCGCAATCCCCATACGCTCCATATTCTCTGACAAAATCTTTGCACGAGCCGGATGAATCTCATTGGCTACCAAAAGGCCCTCTCCCCGCAGATCTGCCGCAATCTGAGTACTCTTGCCCCCAGGCGCTGCGCACAGATCCAGTACACGTTCCCCCGGCTGCGCTGCAAGGTACGCCGCCGGTGCCATGGCACTGGGCTCCTGCATATAATAAACGCCGGCGTCATGGTAAGGATGCTTCCCCGGCGTATCTTCACTGGCATAATAACATCCGTAAGGGCTCCAGGGTACCGGTTTCAGATGAAAACCGCTCCTTTGCGCAAACGCATCCTGCGTCGTCTTCAATGGATTCCATCGAAGTCCCTGATATCGATTCTGATCATAACTTTGTAAAAATGCCTGATACTCCTGCTCTCCAAGCATCTGACGCATTCGCTCACAAAAATCTTCCGGCAGCATAATGATTCTCCTTTTTCTCCGAGAACTTCAATGATTACACTTCGATAGCGATAAAAATACTCATCCATCCCGGATTGTTACCAACTGATACTAGAATACACTATCCGACATCGTTTTCACAAGTCTATTTCCGCCACAACTAAAGAAGACTCCGGGGAAACCACCCGAAGTCTTCCAACACACCAAACGAATAAAAGGTTAAATGACATTAAGTAATATACGGTCCCGGTCTGTGCGTCCCAACTGCTCGATACTGCGTCGCGCCTTGCCGTACAGATTCCGGTTGATGGAGAACACACATACCTCGGCTGCGCCTCGATACGCCTCCCGCTTATAAAAGGGTATCCGCTTCCAATTCTTCGTAAAAGGAATGGCATCCCTGATCAAAATCTCTGTGGCGTGATTACTCACACGATGATTCGTCGTGCTGCAAAGAATCACATCCTTATCTACATGCTTATCCAAGCGCGGTGCTTTCTTCATATCGTATCCGTCCCCTGTTCATCAATACGGATGGAAATCTGCTTTCCCATCCCCTCTGCAACCTTCACCATAAAATCCAGTGTCGGATTATAAGTACCACTCTCCATACGGGAAATATTCGACTTCTTCGTACCCACCCGATCGGCCAAAACCTGCTGGGTCAGATGCATACTGTGTCGGGCCTCCCGCATCTGCCGGGCGATGTCCGCACGTATCTGCTGATTCGTCTGCGGAACAATGCCGTCTTCGTATCTTTTCTTCATAAACACACCACCAACTGCTCTTATGTTATCATATATGATAACCTTTGTCAATAAAAAAGTGGCAGAACATTGCATTTCGCAAAATTCCGCCACATCGCATACCGTATCCTATGGATTGCTACATCTTTCGTCCTTGCTTACAAAGATGCCAGCGTCTCAATGGCATGATCTGCACAGATTACCGTGCCATGTTCGCGAATCATCGCCCCGCCCTGATCATCGGTAAAAATCTCTCCGGTATATTCTGCCACCGTCAAAATCGTGCCCGCCATCTGATGTTCCTCATCTGAGAACAATAATCTCATATAATATGTATCCCGATACTTATAGACGGCACTTGCAAGCCCCCGCTGATTGACCAAATGCTTGCTGACCCGAATACACGCATCCAACGTAGGAAGGCCAACCCATACCGGCACCTGCAAGATCTCATGTCGTACCGATTGCTTCGTGTCATCCTGCCCACTGCTTGGTACCGCTTCTGCCTGCTTGGTTGTCTGTCCCTCCTGTGTCTCTTGCTGTTGGGAATCTCCTTCCTTTTGACGGTTCTTCTGTTTCTCTAACTGCTGTCTCGCCTCTTCCATAAGTTCCCGGAAATCCTGGAGACGTTTGCCCAGTTCCGTTAGTGCAGCCGTTGCGTCTTCCTTACTGTCCTCGCCACTGATTACCAGCGATACATCCCCCTCCGGCATCACCGACATCTGTACGCTGAAATAGTGTCCCATATCGTCAAGGTCAAGCTCATATTTGGCTTCAGCAAGAATCTCACGCAGGAAGGCTTCCGTTTTATCGCGATGGTCCAGAAAATCATCAATGGCGATTCCCTTCTCGTCCATCTCCTCATGGGAAATGATACAGTGAATCTTATGATCACTGATCTTGTGAAACTGCATATGCTCACCTTCTTTCCTAATTCTTACTATCCTCCGTCCTATTGCACGGATGGATTACCATTATATTATACGATATGCACAAAAAATGCAATGAATGAACGCAAGATTAATGAAATTTCCAGCAATTGTTTTTGTGCATTATTACCAATTTTTACCATTTACTTACAAATCGTTTGTTATTACTGACCAAAGGCGTATAATCATAAGTAAGAAATACGAAAGAGGAGGATTACACAATGGAAAAAGAAATGATTGCAATGCTCCTGGCAGGTGGTCAGGGTTCCCGCCTGTATGCACTGACAGAAAAATTAGCCAAGCCTGCCGTTCCCTTCGGCGGCAAATATCGTATCATCGATTTCCCGCTGAGTAACTGTGTGAATTCCGGCATCGACACTGTCGGCATTCTGACGCAGTATCAGCCGTTAGTTCTGAACGAGTACATTGGCAACGGTCAGCCGTGGGATCTGGATCGTCTGTATGGAGGTGTTCATGTTTTGCCACCTTACCAGAAGTCATCCGGCTCCGACTGGTACAAGGGTACCGCCAATGCGATCTGCCAGAACATTTCATTTATTGAACGGTACCATCCGCAATATGTCATCATTTTATCCGGTGACCAGATCTGCAAACAGGATTACAGCGATTTTCTCCGTTTTCACAAGGAGAAGAATGCAGAGTTTTCTGTTGCTGTCATGGAAGTGCCGTGGGAAGAGGCGCCACGTTTTGGATTGATGGTTACGGATGAGGACGACCGTATCACCGAATTTCAGGAAAAACCCAAGAATCCCAAGTCGAATCTGGCTTCCATGGGTATCTACATATTTAACTGGGATATTTTACGCCGCTATCTGTTAGAGGATGATGATGACCCCAATTCTGAGAATGACTTCGGTAACAATATCATCCCGAATCTTCTGCGGGATGGGCGGGATATGTACGCCTACCATTTCGATGGTTATTGGAAAGATGTGGGCACTATCCACTCCTTGTGGGAAGCCAATATGGAAGTCCTAGACCCGGAAAACAGCGGCATCAATCTGTTCGACAATGACTGGAAGATTTACAGCCGCAACAGTGGCATGCCCGGTCACTATATCAGCCCACATGCACAAGTCAAAGATTCCATGATTACTGATGGTTGCAAAGTACACGGCACTGTTACACATTCCATCCTGTTCGCAGGAGTTACGGTAGAGGAAGGCGCCATTGTAGAGGATGCGGTCATCATGGGACAGACAACGATTCGTTCCGGTGCCGTTGTCCGTCATTGTATTGTCGCTGAGAATGTGGTCATCGAATCGGATGCCATCGTGGGTGCCATGCCTGCAGACGGCGAGGAAGGCGTTGCCACCATCGCTTCTGATGTTGTCATCGGACGCGGTGCCAAAATCGGTCCCAACGCCATGGTTAGAAAAAATGTAAAGGAAGGTGAAGAAGAATGGTAAGTGCACATGTTAATGCGTTGGGCGTTATTTTCCCCAACAGTTATGACTCTTTAGTACCTGAGTTGGTCACCGATCGGTCCATGGCTTCCATTCCGTTTGCCAGCCGTTATCGCATGATTGATTTTCCATTATCCAGTATGGTGAATGCCGGCATTGATAATGTCTCCATCGTGGTTCGCAAGAATTATCACTCTCTGATGGATCATCTGGGCAATGGACGGGAATGGGATTTGACACGCAAGAATGGCGGTCTGAATATCGTTCCGCCATTTGCCAGCAAGGCTGCCAAAATGTATCACGGACGAATTGAAGCCCTGTACAGCATTCTCAGTTTCTTGCGGTCCCAAAAAGAAGAATATGTCATCATGTCAGATGCCAATGTTGCATCCACGATTGATTTTAAGGATCTGATTCAGTATCACATTGATACCGGAGCAGATGTGACTATCGCTTATGCTGATCGTCCACTCTCCGAAGACACCCTGACCAACGATGACCCGAACCGTGATATGTATTACACACTGGAGTTGGATGGGCAACGCATTACGGATCTTCGGATTATGCCCAGAGATCTGGGTGTCCAGCATTTGTCCATGAACATCTATGTGGTATCGCGCAAACTGTTGATTGCACAAATTGAGGATGCCTATGCCAAAGGATACGTCTATTACGAGCGGGATGTCCTGCTCCCCCACATTCGTGACTGGAATGTTCAAGGCTACGCATTTTCCGGATATATCGCTCTGATTCACAGTATGCGTTCTTACTTCGATGAGAATATGCGCTTACTGGACGAGGCCAATGCCGAGGCACTGTTTGCCGAGCCGGTATATACTAAGATCCGCGACGACACACCCACACGTTACACCAATGGCTCGATCGCATCGAATGCCATGGTTGCCGACGGTTGTGTGATTGAAGGCACCATCGAGAATTGCATCCTATTCCGCGGAGTCAAAGTAGAAAAAGGCGCTGTGGTTCGCAACTGCATCCTGATGCAGGGCACCGTCGTGGGACAGAACGCACAGATGGAATACATCATCACCGACAAGAATGTCACCATCTCAGCCAGACAATTTCTCAAAGGTTCTGCCTCTTTCCCAGTCTATATCAATAAGGGAAAGGTGGTATAAGCGCCGGTGCTTCCCACCGCTAAAAGGATGGTAAGTATACACAAGCAGACAAAAAAGTCCTGAATCCATTGCAATGAATGAATTCAGGACTTTTTGGTTCATATACTTACATTTCAAGAATGCCGGCGGTGGGACTTGAACCCACACGAAGTTGCCCCCGCAAGATTTTGAGTCTTGTGCGTCTGCCAATTCCGCCACACCGGCTCGTTGTGCATAAGTCATCAACGAGTAGTAGTATATCGTATTTCATTTTAAATGTCCAGCACTTTTCAAAAGTTTTTATACTTTTTGTGCTTCCTGACCGAAAACACTGTGTTTTCTGACAAACGACGTTGTGACCGCACAACCCGGAAGTTACACCAGACCTTTGATAATGTCGAAGCAATCAAACGTCGCAAAGTAATCTTTCGGTGTCTCTGCCCGACGGATCAACTGGTAGGAGCCGTCTTCCTTCAACAGTACCTCTGCGGATTTTAACTTGCCATTGTAATTATATCCCATAGCAAATCCATGGGCTCCCGTATCATGGATAAAGAGCAGATCACCTTTGTCAATCTTAGGCAACATGCGGTCGATGGCAAATTTGTCATTATTCTCACACAGAGAACCGGCTACGTCATACTGGTGATCGCAAGGCTGATCTTCCTTTCCCAACACGGTGATATGATGGTATGCACCATACATCGCCGGACGCATCAGATTGACCGCACAGGCATCCACACCAATATATTCCTTATAGATATGCTTCTCATGAATCGCTGTGGTAACCAGCCCGCCGTAGGGTCCCATCATGAAACGCCCCATCTCTGTATAGATAGCGACATTGCCTAGCCCTGCCGGAACCAGCACCTCATCATAGACACGATGCACCCCCGCCCCGATAGCAGCGATATCATTCGGCGTCTGCTCCGGTGTATATGCGATTCCCACGCCACCGGACAAATTGATAAAGGAAATCTCAATGCCCGTCTTTTCTTTCAATTCTACCACGAGACGGAACAATGTCTCTGCCAGACTGGGATAGTAATCATTCGTCACGGTATTGCTCACCAAGAAGGCATGAAGGCCAAAACGCTTTGCCCCCTTATCCCGGAGAATCTGATAGCCCTCAAACAACTGCTCCTTCGTCATTCCGTACTTCGCATCCCCCGGATTGTCCATGATGCCATTGGAAATCTGATAGACGCCCCCCGGATTATAACGCAGGCTGATGGTCTCCGGAATATGCCCAAGCACATCCTCCAGAAAACGGATATGTGTAAAATCATCCAGATTGATCGTGGCGCCAATCTCATCCGCATAGACAAATTCCTCTGCCGGTGTATCATTGGAGGAAAACATAATCTCTTCTCCTGTGAAATGCAACTCCTTACTGAGCATCAATTCCGTAAGGGAAGAACAATCGGTCCCGCAGCCATACTCCTGCAAGATCTGAATCAAAAACGGGTTCGGGTTCGCCTTGACTGCAAAATATTCACGAAATCCCGGATTCCATGCAAAAGCATCTTTCACTGCTTTGGCATTGGCGCGGATTCCCTGTTCATCGTATATATGAAACGGCGTTGGAATCTCTCGAATAATCTCTTCTGCTTTTTCTTTTGTCACGAAAGGTACTTTTGTCATGATATTCTCCTTTATCTGAAATTATGTAAATACATATGCGCGCACACTTGTGAAAATAATAACACGAATGATAGGGCATGTCAAAAATCATTTCATTTTTTTGACATTCTGTGCTATAATGTGCGCATAGGACGCACCAAGGATTGTAAAGTACAAAGGAGTAAGTATATGCGCATTTCCATTGTGACAGCCGATGGGACAACTACATATACGCAGAACATACAGCCGTCTGCCGTCTCCGATGCTAATTTTGCGACAGCATTGGATGCGGCTACTGCTGCGAATTCCTCTGCGACAGATTCCTCTTCCGCATTGTCGGACACTTCTGCGCTCTCATCCGTGATGAGTCTGGAAGACATTTTTAACGAAGCAGCCCAGACCTATCAAGTGGATGTTAATCTGTTGACTGCTATGGCGAAGCAGGAATCGAATTTTCAGGCAGATGCCACCAGTTCCAGTGGTGCTATGGGCATTATGCAGTTGATGCCAGCCACAGCAGAAGGGCTCGGTGTCTCCGATGCCTATGATGCTTACGAGAACATCATGGGCGGTGCCAAATACATTAGTCAATTATTAGAACGTTACAATGGTGATACATCCCTTGCGCTTGCTGCTTACAATGCAGGCAGTGGCAATGTGGCCAAGTATGGCGGTATTCCGCCTTTTACCGAGACGCAGAACTACGTAAGCAAAGTTCTCAGTTACTACGAAGAGGGAATCGATGTGCCGGATACAACGGTGGTACGCTCCACCCTGACCAAGGAGCAGGCAGCCGCCAATCTGGAGACTTTGTTATCGGAATTTCCGGATCATGCCAGTTATCAGGCATTTTTGGCGCAGATGAATGATTTGATGGATTCTGCCACCAGACAGAGCCAACTGAACGAGTCCCAGGAGGCTTATGAACAACTGCTCTCCAATGTCAATCAGGCAGTGCGCAATCTATTATCCGAAGAGTAATTGTTCCAAGCCAACCAATCACAAATGATAGAAATAAAAGGCAGATACTCAACGCTTTCGCGTAAAGTATCTGCCTTTTCAAGCTAGCGACGAGAGTTGAACTCGTGACCTCCTCACTACCAATGAGGTGCGCTACCACCTGTGCCACGCCAGCTTGTCGTTACCGACTTGATTAATATACTATAAAGACCCTCTCCTGTCAAGACAAAAAAAGAATCCTTATAATCCAAAATTACAGGTCTGCTGTATCTGGCTGCTGTTCAGATGATTCCAAACGTGTAACAATCTCGTCAAGCGTCTCCTTGGGAATGGAACCGTCCCGATATGCGTCATCAATACATGACTCGCTCGCCAGAAGCACCGATACATCCAACCACGTTCCCTTTTGAAATACATCATCGAAAATCCCAAATATGGAACGATTCTGTAGCAACTGTGAAAATGGTACTTGTCTTAAACTCATAACATCAACACCTATACTCTTGATAAGTATTCCCCTGTTCTTGTATCAATCTTGATAACATCATTCTGCTCAACAAACAGCGGAACATATACCGTTGCACCGGTCTCAACAACTGCAGGCTTTGTCGCGCCTGTTGCCGTATCACCCTTGAATCCCGGCTCTGTCTCCGTAATCTCAAGTTCTACAAATAATGGCGGTTCTACTGCAAATACGCTTCCATTGTGAGAGCATACCTTAACCATCTCATTCTCTTTTACAAAGGTAAGGGCATCCCCAATGTCATCTGCACTGAGCGCAATCTGCTCATAATTCTCAACATCCATGAAATAATACAAATCACCGTCATTGTACAGATACTGCATATCCTTACGGTCAATATGTGCCTGTGGACACTTCTCAGTCGGACGGAAAGTCTTCTCAACAACACCGCC
>CAMAKU010000012.1 GCA_945836255.1 uncultured Roseburia sp.
GGATCTGGAATCCATGGTTTCCATTGTTCGCGAGAATACCAATCTTCCCTGCGCTATCGGGTTTGGCATCTCCACACCGGAGCAGGCGAAGCACATGTCTGCCTATGCAGACGGTGTCATTGTGGGTTCTGCCATTATTAAGTTGATTGAGGAGCATGGCAGCGGGGCGGCAGAGGCCGTGGGTGACTATGTGAAAAAAATGAAAGAGGCTATCGTATCTTGACAAGAATCGGTGATTTTCATAGAATGAAAGGTACTGATGATTTGTAAAGTGTAAGGAGGCCGCGATGGCAAAAGACAAGAAGTTAGTCGAAGCAATCACATCCATGGAGGTTGACTTCGCGCAGTGGTACACCGATGTAGTAAAAAAGGCAGAACTGATGGGCTATTCCAGCGTTAAGGGCTGTATGATTTTCAAGCCTGCCGGTTATGCAATCTGGGAGAATATCCAGCGGGAACTTGACCGTAGATTTAAGGAGACCGGCGTGGAGAATGTCTATATGCCGATGTTCATTCCGGAAAGTCTTCTCGAGCGTGAGAAAGAGCATGTGGAGGGATTTGCACCGGAAGTTGCCTGGGTGACACATGGTGGACTCAGCCCGCTACAGGAGAGACTTTGCGTGCGGCCTACATCGGAGACATTATTCTGCGATTTCTATAAAGATGAGATACAATCTTACCGGGATTTGCCGAAATTATATAACCAGTGGTGTTCCGTGGTACGTTGGGAAAAGGAGACCAGACCGTTCCTGCGTTCCAGAGAGTTTTTGTGGCAGGAGGGTCATACGGCACATGCTACGGCAGAGGAGGCAGAGGAGCGTACACAGCAGATGCTGAATCTCTATGCTGATTTCTGCGAGGAAGTGCTGGCCATTCCGGTAATCCGCGGACGTAAGACAGATAAGGAGAAGTTTGCCGGAGCGGAAGCAACCTACACGATTGAGGCGCTGATGCATGATGGCAAGGCATTGCAGTCCGGTACCAGCCATAATTTTGGTGACGGTTTTGCCAAAGCATTTGAGATTCAGTATACCGATAAGGATAATCGGTTAAAATATGTCTACCAGACGTCTTGGGGCATGACAACACGATTGATCGGTGCGATCATCATGGTACATGGTGATGATTCCGGTTTGGTGCTGCCGCCGATGATTGCACCGGTACAGGTGGATGTGATTCCCATCATGCAGACCAAGGAAGGTGTGCTGGATAAGGCATACGAGGTGGCAGATACTCTGAAAAAGACAGGATTGCGCGTTAAGGTGGATGATTCTGATAAGTCGCCGGGATGGAAGTTCTCTGAGCAGGAGATGCGGGGTATTCCGGTGAGAGTCGAGATGGGACCTCGGGATATTGAGGCCAATCAAGCGATTATTGTCCGCCGTGATACGAGAGAGAAGATTACGGTATCCATCGATGATTTGGATACGGCAATCCAGGAAGTGCTTGCCACCATGCAAAAAGAGATGCTGGAACGTGCAAGAGCCCATCGGGATGCCCACACGTACGATGCCCACAATTATGAGGAGTTCAAGGACATCGTTACCAACAAGCCGGGATTTATTCGCGGTATGTGGTGTGGTGATGAGGCTTGTGAGAACAAGATCAAAGAAGAAACGACAGCCACAAGCAGATGTATGCCGTTTGAGCAGGAGAAGATCTCTGATGTCTGTGTCTGCTGTGGTAAGCCGGCAAAGAAGTTGGTATATTGGGGTAAGGCATATTGATGAAGATTTCATTACCGCAAGATGTAACGAATATCATAGAGCGTTTAGAAAGTCGCGGACACGAAGCCTACGCTGTGGGCGGCTGTGTCCGCGACAGTATTTTAGGGAAGACACCGGCAGATTGGGACATTACCACCTCGGCTTCCCCGGAGGAAGTCAAAGAGCTTTTTGCCCATACGATTGACACGGGGATTGCCCATGGGACCGTGACCGTGATGATGAACCATTGCGGCTATGAGGTGACCACCTATCGAATCGACGGCGAGTACAAGGATGGCAGACACCCGGAGTCGGTGGCGTTTACCACGCGACTGTCAGAAGATCTGAAACGGCGGGATTTTACCATCAATGCCATGGCGTACAATTCCACGGAGGGATTGGTGGATTTGTTTGGCGGCATCGAGGATCTGCAAAGCGGTACCATCCGCTGTGTGGGGTGCGCCCGGGAACGGTTCTCTGAGGATGCCCTTCGGATGTTGCGGGCGGTGCGTTTTTCTGCCCAGTTGGGCTTTGCCATCGAACCTGACACATATCAGGCCATCTGTGATCTGGCACCCACCATTGCGCGGGTGAGTATGGAGCGTATTATGGTGGAATTAGTGAAACTTCTGGTGTCCGATCATCCGGAGTATCTGCGACTGGCGTATGAAAGTGGTCTGAGTGCCGTCTTTTTGCCGGAACTGGATCTGATGATGCAGACACCCCAGAACAGTGTTCATCATTGCTATGGCGTAGGAGAGCATACCCTTTGCGCATTGCGCCATGTGCCGCCGGATAAGAATCAGCGGTTAGCAATCTTGTTTCATGATGTGGGCAAACCGGCGGCCCGCACCACAGATGCAAAGGGACAAGACCATTTCTACGGGCATCCCCAGATTGGGGCACAGATGACAGGAGAGATTCTGCGCAGGCTCAAATTTGACAATGACACCATCGCCTGTGTCAAACGGCTGGTCCGTTATCATGATGTCAGGCCTGAGGCTACCATGAAGAGTGTCCGTCGTGGGGTTGTAAGCATGGGGCTTGCGTGCTTTCCTATGATCTTTTCGATCAAGCGAGCTGATACCTTGGCCCAGAGTATGTACCGGCGGGAAGAGAAACTGGCGGCCATAGATGATTTTGAACGGCTATATGAGGAGATCATGGCAGAGGGTCAGTGCGTTGACAAAAAGATGTTGGCGGTCAATGGAAGAGATCTGCTGGAACTGGGTCTGACCCAGGGAAGTCAGGTGGGCGATCTGCTGGAACTTCTCTTTGCAAAAGTTGTCGAAGACCCTAAGAGCAATACCCGTGATACATTGCTGGCGGAAGCAGAAAAATATATCAAAAGCGGGACAATTCCCCACAGAAATCCAAAGGAATAATCTGAATCACCCCTTCATACAATGAACAGATATCACAGAATTCGGTTCGGTATGGAGGGGTTTTTCATGGGTGAAAATATAGATAAGACAGTGCAGACACTGCCGCGTATGGGGCAGGGAGAACAATTGCTCACAGCGTATGATCTGGAGGTAGAAAACATCACAAAGGGCAGGGGAAGTCTGCTGATTCATACGGCGCAGGGACTGTATATGTTCAAAATGTTTACCGGCTCCAAAGAAAAGACGAAAGAATTGGCACAGGTGCTTGCCATTTTGCAGGAATGGGACAATCAGACGGAGACGCTGGTGGCGACAAAGGAGGGAGACTTCTGGGTAAAAGAGGACGGAGGTCCTATGTACATACTCAAACGTTATACGCCGGGCAGGGAATGCGATGTGAAAAATGTGTTTGAAGTGCTGGAGGGCGTGCGCAAATTGGCGGACCTACATCTGGCATTACGGGAGATGCCGGTAGAATATTGTGCCGCGTTTTGCGCGCCGGAGCATGGACTGGAGCAGGAGGTCAGCCGCCATAACCGGGAGCTGCGGAATCTGAAAAATTATATCCGAAAGAAAAAGAAGAAGACACCATTTGAGGAATTATATGAGCAGACGTACGGCGCATTTTACCAGCAGGCGCTTCAGATGGAGGATCAGATTGCAGCACATAGCCTGTTATTGCAGGAAGACCGGCAATTGTGCCATGGGGATTACCACCATCATAATGTACTGGATTGCAGCGGTCGCAGTCATGTTCAGCATTTTGAAAATATGCGTCTGGATTCGCCGCTGTGTGATCTGGCAAAGTATATCCGCAAGGTGTTGGAAAAGAATCGCTGGAATGCAGAACTGGGGAATGAGATGATTCGGACGTATACCAGAGTGATTCCCCTTCGGGAGGAACAATGGATGCAGTTGTATTGGAGACTTGCTTATCCGGAAAAATTCTGGAAGATTGCCAACCACTACAATAATAATAAAAAGGCATGGGCATCCAAGCGGGACGGCGATAAATTGCGACAGATCATTGCACAGGAAAACAGCCGTCAGGAGTTTCTTGGATTATTGTATAATTTGGCGAGATAGTTTATAATCATCCTATGGAAAACATACGGAAAAAAGGACGCTTTCTGATTCTGTTTCTGATGATTGGGACGCTGTTTGTGGGTTGCTCCAATCAGAAGGAACAGGAGATTTTTACTCATCGCAGTCCATCCCAGCCTAAGGCGGAAGAGGAGGACGAGGAGACGGAAAGCAAAGAATATATCATTCAGCAAATGAATATGATCGATGAGACCATTACCTTGTACGATATCGACAGTGGCCGGCAGGTGCGGTATGGTTATACGTTGTCGACCCGTTTTCTGGATAAGTACGGAGATCGTTGCAGTAGTGTGCATTTTACGCCGGGACAGGTGGTGGAATTGGGAGAATTAACTGCCGCATCTATGTTGAGCAGTGTCCAGTTGTCGGATCAGGTCTGGACGTATTCCGATGTCCGCCGTTATGAGGTAGATACCACCCAGGGGATTTTTACCATCGGGCAGAGTAAGTACCGTATCCGGGAAGATACCATGGTTTTTTCCGGGGATGCGCAGATGTCGTTTGATGTGGTGGGGGCGGATGACGTGCTTCAGGTCATCGGTAAGGAAAAGGAGATCCTGTCGGTGATGGTGACAACGGGGCATGGCTATATTCAGTTGGTGAACAGCAGTACCTTTGTGGACAGCATGATCTGCATCGGTAACCGCATCTTTACCACAGTGACCGGAGATATGTTAATTGAAGTTCCTGAGGGGACTTATGATATTACAGTGGCCAATCAGGGCTATGGCGGCACGGGACAGTATACGGTGTTGCGGGGCGAGACTACTACAGTAGATCTGGACCAGTTAAAGGGAAGCGGACCGAAGATGTGTCGTCTGAAGTTTGAGACGGAAGTCGCGGGTGCTGCGGTTTATATTGACGGTCGACAGATTACGGTGGGCGAGGAGATCGAAGTTGCATATGGAGCCCACACGCTAAAGGTTGTGGCAGAGGGTTATGATGACTGGCAGAAGACACTGATTGTCAATTCTGAGAGTGCGACCATTGCTTTGGATTTGGCAGAGACAGAGGAGACAGAGGCGTCATCCGAGACGGAGAATACCACGTCGGGCTCGTCAGGCAGTTCGGGTTCGTCAGGCAGTTCCGGTTCTTCCAATAGTTCCGGTTCGAATTCTTCTGATGATTCCGAGGATTCTTCGTCGGATTCATCCAAGTTAAGCGACAGTGAGGTGGATTACCTGACGACAATTTCCAAGATGCTTACGACATTATTAGATTAATGTTGAAATAGAATATCATAAGGCAAAGGAGGATATTATGGGTTACAAAGAACAATATGAACAGTGGTTGACAAGTAGCGATATTGACGAGGTCACCAAGCAGGAATTACGTGACATTGCGGGGGATGAAAAGGAGATTGAGGAACGCTTCTACACCGAGTTGGAATTCGGTACCGCAGGTCTGCGAGGCATCATTGGCGCCGGAACCAATCGGATGAATGAATACACCGTCCGCAAAGCAACACAGGGACTGGCCAATTATATTCAGAAGATTGGTGGTCAGGAGCGTGGCGTAGCGATTGCCTACGATTCCCGTCATATGTCTCCGGAGTTCGCAGATGTGGCGGCACTTTGTCTGGCAGCCAATGGAATCAAAGCCTATGTCTTTGAATCCCTGCGTCCCACACCGGAGTTGTCCTATGCAGTCCGTTATCTGCACGCTATTGCCGGAATCAACATTACGGCAAGTCACAATCCGCCGGAATACAATGGCTATAAAGTCTACTGGGAGGACGGCGCACAGATTACGCCCCCACACGACAGTGGCATTATGCAGGAAGTGAAAGATATTACGGATTATGCTGTCTGCAAAAAGATGGACAAGGAGTCTGCGATTGCAGCAGGTTTGTATCAGGTGATCGGTGCAGATATTGACGATGCTTATATTGCAGAGTTGAAGAAACTGGTGGTACATCAGGATGCCATCGATGCCGTAGGTAAGGAAATCAAAGTGGTGTACTCTCCTTTGCATGGTACCGGCAATATTCCGGTACGAAGAGTGTTGCGAGAACTGGGATTTACACAGGTCTATGTCGTTCCGGAGCAGGAAAAGCCGGATGGAGATTTTCCGACAGTGAGTTACCCGAACCCGGAGGCGAAGGAGGCATTTACACTGGGATTGGCTTTGGCGAAAAAGGTGGATGCCGATCTGGTGCTGGCAACCGATCCGGATGCGGACCGTCTGGGTGTCTATGTGAAGGATGGACAGACCGGTGAGTATCATTGTCTGACCGGCAATATGTCCGGCTGTCTCATCGGAGATTATCTGATTGGTCAAAAGAAAGAATTACAGGGTCTGCCGGAAGACGGAGCCTTTATCCGTTCCATTGTTTCTACCAATATGGCAGATGCCATCGCCAAGTATTATGGCATTCAGTTGGTAGAGGTATTGACCGGGTTTAAGTTCATCGGGCAGAAGATTCTCGAGTTTGAGAACACCGGCAAGGGAACCTATCTGTTTGGTATGGAGGAGAGTTACGGCTGCCTGACCGGCACGTATGCCAGAGATAAGGATGCGGTTGTTGCGTCCATGGCACTGTGCGAGGCAGCGGCTTACTATAAGACTCAGAACATGACGCTGTGGGATGCGATGATCCAGATGTATGAGCGTTATGGTTACTATCAGGATGGTATTACGGCCATTACACTTAAGGGAATCGAAGGTCTGGAGAAGATTCAGCAGATTATGGAGACCCTTCGTGCAAAGACACCGGAAGAGATTGGCGGCTATCGTGTAACAGCCGTACGTGATTACCGGAATGACACCATTCGGAATGTGGCAACCGGCGAAGTACGCCCCACCGGACTGCCCTCATCCAATGTCCTGTATTATGAGATGACAGATGATGCATGGGTATGCGTACGTCCTTCCGGCACCGAGCCGAAAGTGAAGTTTTATTTTGGAATCAAGGGAACATCACTGGCAGATGCTGATGCCAAGGCGGAAGACATGCGCAATGCGGTGAATGCATTGGTAGACACGATGCTGTAATTGTCCATGGTATTCTTATACAAACTTTTTTTTCAAATTTGTATAATATGGCAAAACAGGGGGAAACCTTGAAAATATAAGGGTTTTACCTTGACAAATTACGGGAAAACAATTATAAATATTTTTGTAGTTATTTTGGAGGTCACCTCCGATATAATAATATTCTTTATATTCCACAGGAGGAAGTTAATATGAACAAATCAGAATTAGTTGCAGCAATGGCTGGCAAGGCAGAGATTTCTAAGAAGGATGCTGAAGCAGCATTAAAGGCATTTACAGATGTAGTTGCAGAAGAACTTAAGAAGGGTGAGAAGATCCAGTTAGTTGGATTTGGTACTTTCGAAGTATCTGAGCGTGCTGCCAGAACAGGTAGAAATCCTCACACAGGTGCAGAAATCAACATTCCGGCATCTAAGGCTCCTAAGTTCAAGGCTGGCAAGGCTTTAAAGGATATGATGAACTAATTCATATTGTTTTTTATGAACACACTGGGCTCAAAACTTCGGTTTTGAGCCTTTTTTACCGTAAAGGAGATGATTTCCATGCGATTGGACAAATTCTTAAAAGTGTCCCGGCTAATCAAACGCCGCACGGTGGCCAACGAAGCCTGCGATGCCGGACGTGTGATGGTCAATGGCAAGCCGGCAAAGGCATCCGTCAAGGTCAAGGTGGGCGACGTGATAGAGATTCTCTTTGGCAATAAAAATGTCAAGGTGGAAGTGCTGGACTTACAGGACACCACGAAAAAGGAGGAGGCAAAGGAACTCTTCCGTTATCTTTGATGACGAAGGTCGTCATATTTTTTTTGTTCTCTTCATAGGATGGAAGTAACCGGATGAACAGGGAAGGAAAGAGAACGTTAATGGACGACAAGCAGTTGGTGACAAATCATAAATTGTTGATGACAAACCGAAAAGGGATCAGTCTGACAGGGATTCTGGATGTGATCTCTTTTGATTTGCGGGAGATTCTTCTGGAGACATCGGAGGGAATGCTGACCATCAAAGGGAGTGACCTGCATATTAATCGATTATCGGTGGAAAAAGGTGATCTGGAAGTGGAGGGAAAAGTGGATGCTTTACTCTACTCCGATGTGGTTTCCCCGAAAGCGGTGGGCGAGAACCTTTTTAGCCGTATGTTTAAGTGATGGAACTGTATTCTTTTGTCGTCACGCAGGGGCACATCCTGCTGGTTATGTTTGTTCTGGGAGTCGTTTTGGGCGTCGGTTATGATGGGATTCGTGTGATACGCCGTCTGGTGGATGCAAGGAAAGTCGCGGAATATATCAGCGATCTGATTTACTGGCTCGTTGTTACTGTTATTGTGTGGTATGTGCAGAATCAGGAGACAGACGGCGTGATACGATTTTGTCAGTTGCTGGTTGGCGCGGCGGGCATGATCTTGTATTTTGCGACGATAAGCCCGGCGGTGGTGTGGATTCTTTATACCCCATTGCATTTCGTGGGTAAATTATTTGCCCGCAGTTACCGATATATAGGAAAAGAGATGAATGCTTTGAACGCCAGAATCAAAAAGCATTGTAATAAAACAGAGAAAAAGGAACATATATGAGTAAGAAATCAGTTGGCAGAAAAAAGAATGGCGCGGGTCGGATTTCCTTTCTGTGCATCGGCGTATTTCTGGTACTGGTGTTATCGGTGCAGATGGTTCGTCTGTACCAGAAGAACGAAGCGCTGATACAGGAAGAACAATCCAAGCAAGAAGAATTGCAACAGCAGCAACAACGGCAGGAGGAACTGTCCGAACAGGAACAGTACATCCAGTCGGATGAATATAAGGAAAAGGTTGCGAAGGACAAGTTGGGACTTGTCTATGATAACGAGATTATTTTCCGTGAAAAAGAATAACCGGTCCCTGCGGATGGATGTGTTTTTGTAAAAAGCATGTCGGTTTGCGGGGACTTTTCTTGTATTTTTATAGGAAAAGGAAAAGCATGGGAAGTTTGGACGAAAGAAAAATCGTACGCTTTCCATTCTTTGACAAATAATTTGACCGGTTATTTCTATAATAGCCTCTGCAAAGAGAAGTGGAGGCAGAAATATGAAGGAAAAAGTTGGAAAATTACTGGGATGTCTTTTGGTGGGATCACTCTGCTGCCATGTGAAGATGTTGGGGTGCTATCCTTTGGTCGCGGTACTATTCGCGGCAGTCTATATGGAAAATTATTGCAGAAGTGCGTTTGTGGCATTTATGTATTTGTGGATGGTGCTCTGGCTACCCATTGCCGGTCTGTTCCGTTATGGAATCGCGCTTTTGGTATGGATGGTGGTGCTGGCGGTAATGCAGAAAATGCAAGTGCATCTGCGGCGGATTGCACAGTCCGTTCTGTGCGGGTTGATTCTTGCTGCGGTCTCCTATGGCGGAAAAGTAATGTCGGCATCAGCGGACTGGACCATGCCCGCCGTTCTGTTGCCTGCCTTCGAGGGAATGCTGGTGGCAGGACTGTCATTTTTTGCAAGCCGTTTGGCGGCGATGGCATTGCAGTGGCATCCGAAAGCGAAGCAGAGAGAGCAGGCGGTGGCGCTGCCGCAACAGATGCATTCGTATCGGCAGGCCATGGCAGGACTGGCGAAAAGTATTGAGACCATGGTTGTCCCGCAGGAGAATCAGTATGGGACAAGCGGTGTGGAACAGATGCGCCAGGAGTTAAAAAGCCGGATCTGTCTGCAGTGCGACCGGTGTGCGCTGTGCTTTGGTGGGGTGTCGGATATGACGTTAGTAGTTGACGCATTGTTTGAGACGGTGGAACAGGGGAAGGCCATTGATGCTCAATTACAGGAAAAAATATATACCCAGTGCTCGAGAGCCGAATTGTTGATTCAGGAAGCGCTGAGTATTTTTGAAAAAGCGGAATTGAATCTGTCCTGGTATCGTCGTCTTTGTGAGCACCGGGAAATGATTGCCGGTCAGATTGATGCCATGGCGTATGTGGTGGGAGACTGTATGGAGCAGGAGCAACTCTGCGATGACAAGGAGCGATGGCGTCTGTTACAGTTGCGCTATCATCTAAAGGATCAGGGGCTTCATGTGTCAGATCTCCACATGTATCAGAAGAAAAACGGAGCTGTTCGGTTGACGATGCAGTTGTCCATGGGATGGGGGAATTGTATCACCATCAAAGAAGTGCTGGCTCAAATTAACAGTTGTATGAGCAGTCCCATGATTTCGGCGGCGGACAATCGTAACATTGTGGGGCGGGACAAAGCCCGCTATCTTTTTATCACGCAACCGAAGATGGAATGTACCTATGGCGTCGCAAAGATGGTACAGTCATCCCAGACAGTGTCAGGAGATAGTTTTCGGGCAAAACGTCTGGAAAGCGGCCGGTTCGTCATGGCACTGTCGGATGGAATGGGCAGCGGCATGCGTGCCCATGGTGAAAGTGAGACGGTGGTGGACCTGTTTATGCAGTTCATGGAAGCAGGATTTGCAGTAGATGTTGCCTTACGGCTGATGAATGCAGCGATGATTTTTGGCGCAGATGCGGAACGCTTTTCCACGCTGGATACCTGTCTGGTGGACGAGTATACCGGAATTGTTGATTTTTACAAGATTGGTGCCCACGTTTCTTTTATTCGGCATAAGAGCCGGGTGGAAGTAGTCGCGGCGGGAAGTCTTCCCATGGGAGCCTCTGTGGAGGTGGATACCATACCGAATCGAAGTTATCTGGAGGCAGGGGATTATCTTGTCTTAGTTACGGATGGTGTGCTAGAATATCTTCAGGTTGAAGAGCCTGTGGACATGTTGCAGGATGTGATCGGGGAATTGGCCGATACCGATGCGGTTACTTTTTCCCGCAAGATCATAGAGAGAATCCTTCTGTTTACCGGAGGGAAGGTAGCAGATGATATGACAGTGCTGGTGTTAAAAGCATTGGAAAGGTAGGAGTTTGTGAATCAGTGGGAATTTGAGGAACGTGTTTGCCGATTCATGAAAGAAAAGAATATGGTGTCCCCCGGCGATGGGGTGCTGGTGGGCGTGTCCGGAGGCGCTGATTCTGTGGCTTTGTTGCGATTGTTGTGGAATGTCCGGCAGCGTCTGGCAATCGAGGTGCGGTGTGTTCATGTGGAGCATGGGATTCGCGGAGAGGAAAGTCTGCGGGACCAGCGGTTTGTGGAGGCACTCTGCGAAGAACTGGGGATTGTGGAGACGTCCTATGCTGCGGGAGAGCAGATTACCCGGGAAAGACCGGCGCATATTTCGCTGGAGGAGCAGGCGCGGAATGTGCGCTATGATTATCTGCTGCGGGAGGCAAAAGCATGGGAGGCTCAGCGCAGTGGACGGGTGGTTGTGGCGTTGGCACACCACAGCGGCGATAATGCGGAGACGGTATTGTTTCATTTGGTGCGCGGAACCGGACTGGATGGGATGCGCGGTATACCAGTGTGTCGTGACCGGATCATCCGCCCGTTTTTACGGACGGAACGACAGGAGATTGAATGCTATCTGGCAGAATTGCAACAGCCCTTCTGTCAGGATAGCACCAATGCGGATTTGTCCTATGACAGGAACGGTATCCGCCATCAGGTACTCCCTTTGCTGACCGGGATTAACAGCCGTGCCGTGCCCCATATTGCCCAGACAGCGGAATTGCTGGGGGAAGTGGCGGATTACATCAATGATGAGGCAGAACGACTGCTGGCAGAAGCACGGGGAGCCGGGGAGTTGCATGGGGCACCGTTACAGGGTGCGCCGTCTTTTTTGCTTCGAGAGGTAATTCACCTGTGGCTGAGTGAGTATGTATCGGGGGCGCGGGATATCTCTGCCGTGCATATCAACGGTATTGCGGCACTATTCGCGTCGCAGCCGGGGCATCAGTGTCGGCTGCCGGAAGGATGGACGGTGTGGCGTACCTATGACGGTGTGGCCATTGGCAAGACGGCACAGGAAAAGCCTATGGTGCCGGCTGCGGTTACTGTCACGGCAGAGCAGTTGCAACCGGCAACGGGTATCTGCGTGTCTTATGGCAATGTTCGTATTTGTTTTCAGGTGCATTCTTTTGAAGATAAGCAGCAAATTCCCAGAAACGCCTATACGAAATGGTTTGATTATGATAAGATAAAAAGTAATATTCAAATCCGACCGAGACAAAGCGGGGACTATTTGTGTGTGACGTCTTCTGGCGGGCATCAGCGGTTACAGGACTATTTTGTTAATCAAAAGGTTCCGGCACATCTGCGGGATTCGATTCCACTGTTGTGTGATGATGATCATGTCATCTGGGTTGTGGGATATCGGATCAGTGAATATTATAAAGTGACTCAGGATACGACCAGAGTATTAGAGGTACAGATTTTGGAGGAAAAAGAACATGAGTGAAACAATCAGGGAAATGATTCCGGAGAGTGATCTGGCAGAAAGAATTGCAGAATTGGGCGAGCAGATCAGCAAGGACTATGAAGGAGAGAGCGTTTACATTATATGTATTCTTCGTGGCGCATCTTTTTTTGCATGTGAACTTGCCAAGAGAATTACCGTCCCGGTGACGATTGATTTTATGACCACATCCAGTTATGGTTCCGGAACCGTGTCTTCCGGGGAAGTACAGATTAAGAGTGATGTTGAGATTCCGGTAGATGGACGTAATGTGCTGATCGTCGAGGATATTATCGACAGCGGTAATACGCTTCATTTCTTACAGGATGTCTTTAAGGACCGCAACGCTAAGAGTGTACGTTTGTGTACCATGTTAGATAAGCCGGATCGCCGTGAGGTGGATGTGGACGTAGATTATGTAGGATTTACGATTCCGGATGAATTTGTTGTGGGTTATGGTCTGGATTATGACCAGAAGTACCGCAATCTGCCTTATATTGGCGTGGTGGAATTATAATAGAGTCAGACGGCAGGTGCCGTGCAGTTTTTTGACAGGAATTAGGAGGCAGTCGATTGAAGAGAAATAGAGTAGGGATTGGACTCTATGTGGCGTTGATTCTCGTTGTTGTTTTTCTGTGGTATAGTTTTTCGAATACGTCTTCTTCAACTTACAGTATGAAGCAGTTTCGGGATGCACTGGACAATGATGAGATTACGTCGGCAGAGATCAATCAGAATGAACAGGTTCCCACCGGTTCGGTGGAGATCACGACGAAAGCAGGCGGCAATTTTATCTTATATGTATCTGACGTTGTTGAGATACAGGAGACGCTGGATGACGCAGGTGTTGTGTATACGGTCAATAATGTTCCCCAGAGTGGATTTATGGAGCAGTTATTGCCTATGTTGATCGTGGTTGCAGTGGTGTTCGTCTTATTTATGATGATGATGAATATGCAGGCACAGGCAGGTGGCGGAGCCAATTCCAAAATGATGAATTTTGGCAAGAGCCGTGCGACCATGACGACGCAGGACAAGATGCCCATCCGGTTTGACCAGGTGGCTGGTCTGAAGGAAGAAAAAGAAGAACTGGAAGAGATTGTGGATTTCCTGAAAGATCCCGTGAAGTATACCAAGGTGGGAGCGCGTATCCCCAAAGGTTTGATTCTGGTGGGCCCTCCGGGAACCGGTAAGACGTTGCTGGCGAAGGCAGTGGCAGGAGAAGCCGGAGTACCCTTCTTTAGCATTTCCGGTTCGGATTTTGTGGAGATGTTTGTGGGTGTCGGTGCGTCCCGTGTGCGTGACCTTTTTGCGGAGGCGAAGAAGAATGCACCGTGCATTGTATTTATTGATGAGATTGACGCGGTGGCAAGACGACGTGGTACTGGTATGGGCGGCGGCCACGATGAACGCGAGCAGACATTGAATCAGATGTTGGTAGAGATGGACGGTTTTGGCGTGAATGAAGGCATCATTGTGATGGCAGCCACCAACCGTGTAGATATTTTGGATCCGGCGATTATGCGACCGGGACGATTTGACCGCAAAGTGTTTGTAGGCAGACCGGATATCGGTGGGCGCGAGGAGATCTTGAGGGTGCATGCCAAGAATAAGCCGCTGGGGGATGATGTAGATTTGAAGCAGATTGCTCAGACCACGGCGGGATTCACCGGTGCTGATTTGGAGAATCTGTTAAATGAAGCGGCGATCCTTGCAGCGAAGGAAGACCGTGTTTATATCTGTCAGAATGATATTCGCAGATCCTTTGTGAAAGTCGGACTGGGAACTGAGAAGAAGAGCCGCATTATCTCCGACAAGGAGAAACGCATTACGGCATATCACGAGGCGGGGCATGCGATTCTGTTCCATGTATTGCCGGATGTGGGACCGGTATATTCCGTTTCCATAATTCCTACGGGACAGGGGGCGGCCGGTTACACGATGCCGCTACCGGAGCGGGATGACATGTTCAGTACCAAGGGCAGGATGTTACAGGATATTATCGTATCCCTGGGCGGACGTGTGGCAGAAGAGATTATCTTTGATGATATTACCACGGGAGCGTCTTCCGACATCAAGAAGGCAACGCAGACAGCCAAAGACATGGTGACCAAGTATGGCTTCTCTGCGGAGGTGGGCCCCATCAATTATGATAATGACGAGGATGAGGTGTTCATCGGTAGAGACCTGGCACATACCAGAGGATATGGGGAACAGGTCGCATCCACGATTGACGGGGAAGTTAAACGGATTATTCAGGAGTGTTATGCAAAGGCAACTGCTCTGATTAAGGAGCACGAGGATGTACTCCACAAGTGTGCGGAACTTTTGCTGGAAAGAGAAAAGATCGGCAGAACAGAATTTGAGGCGCTGTTTGGCGGCGACCCGATTCCGCAGCCGGATACGGAAGGTGTTGTTGTGGAAGGGATCTAAGAAATGGGGACTATTTTGTGCAATATGCATAAAAAACGATATGTAAAATTGGTAACTTTGTGAACACTTATCGGTGGACGCAGGATATAATAAGTATCGTAAAAACCCCCCAATACATTATATAAATATTTTTGCTAACCCCATAGTAAAAATACCTTCTCCTAAAAAGGCAGCGTTCGACAGCTGTCTTTTTTACTTTGTAGAAATAAGCGATTTTGTTGATTGCTATGCCAGTGGCAGGCGTATGGTCAGTCGATCAGACTGAGTCGGCTGCGGTACTGGTTGGGTGTCAACGAAGTCGCTTTTTTAAATACATGGATAAAATAACTCTGGGAATGAAAGGCAAGATATTCGCTAATCTGGCTACTGGTATAATCCGTATAGGTCAGCAGATATTTGGCCTCTTCGATCCGCATACTGAGAATATAATTGCTGATGGTCTGACCGGTCTCTTTCTTAAATAATGCGGACAGGTATTTGGGACTCAGTCCCACGGTCTGTGCCAGATCCTCTAAAAGAATCTTCTCGTGGCTGTGTTCATAGATCAACTGCATCGTCTGAAGGATAGGGGTAGAGTAATGAGAACGCATCTTCTTCTGAGCGTCTGCTACCTGCATGGTAAAATCAATCGCCATCTGTTCGTTGAGTTGTTCCAACTCTTCGCATGTCCGGCACCGTTCCATTTTCTTAATATAGATGTCGCTGAGAGAAAACGCTGTCTCCTCGTCAACCCCGCCCTCAATGGCGTAGCGGGTAATCAGCGTTGTGTTGGCAATACTGCCGTAGAATAGTTGTTTGAGGGGACTGGACGAACTTGTCATCCGGCCATAACGGATGGCTGGCGAAGAACGGTAGGTGCGTTCCAACAGTTCCAGATTGCCGGCCTTTACGCATTCCAGAATCGCCTTCTCCTGCCGATACGAAGTATGAATCCGTGCAGTTTCGATATTTTCAAATTGTTCTTTTACCAGATGACGGCGAATGTCGTTTTCCTGTTCCATCATTGATTCCCCCCTTTTTATTCAAAGAAACCATGAAAGTAGGAAAATGTCAAGAAATCTTGATAAAAATATGGAAATCATGACATAAGAATGGAGAAAATCCAAGTATGATAGCAATACATAAGACTGTAAGTGCAGTCGGTAGCAAATGGGGGTTATGCAATAGAAAGGAGAAGGGGATAAGAGTATGAAGAAAAAGATTACAATGATGTTACTGTGCGGGATGCTGCTGGTGACATCTGTGGCGATGCCGGGTAATGACGTACATGCAGAGGAAACAAGTTATGAGGCACAGGGAGTAGAGCAGGAGCAGACAATTTATTCGCTGGTACATAAATATCATAGAATCAGGTCGGCATATAATGGTCAATATCTGTTAGGAAATCGAGCTGGGTATGAGGCGCAGGCGATTACGCAAGATACTGCTATGGTCTTTTATTTTCAGCCATCAGATTTGGGGGAATATATCCTGTATGATGCCGATGGCAAATATTTGACTTACAACAGTTTCAATGCAATTGTGCGAAATACCACACTAAATGATAGGACCAGATTTAAAATTACCGATGAAGGGGAGGGGAAGTTTTCTTTATTTTCCTATAGTAAGAATCAGTATGTGGGGATCAACGGCACTTCGTTGGTGTGGCGAAGTGCGGCGGATGAGACGACTCTATTCTATTTTGAAGAATGCGACGGAGATCATCCGTTTCCTGAGGCAGATGTGAATCTTACGATATGTGATGCAGAGGGAAATCTGCTGACGGCAGAAGAGGCGATGGCAAAACCGCAGGTGGGAGAATCCATTATCGGATATGCCGATACGCATGCCCATATCAACCACAATCTTGGCTCCGGGCAGGCGACCTTTGCCGGAGCGGCATTTCATCCGTTAGGAATAACGAAAGCGTTAGAAGATTGCTCGGGAAATCATGGTTCTGGGGGAGTGTTTGATGTCTGGGGTGCAGCAGTGGACGGAGCCACCGGACATGCAACAAGTGGTTATCCGGACTTTACATATTGGCCGACCAGTTATTCCACTGACCATCAACAGACGTATTATAAGTGGTTGGAACGCTCTTATCTGGCAGGGCAACGAGTGTTAGTTCAGCAATGTGTCAATAACGAGGTGCTTGCCAAAATCACTAATGCATTGCCTCCATATAAGAATGGTCCCACGGATGATATGCAGGTGGTTGATCTCCAGATTGAAAATATTTACAAGATGCAGGATTATATCGACGCACAGTGCGGAGGACCCGGGGAAGGATGGTTTCGCATCGTCATGAGTCCGACAGAGGCGCGTCAAGTGATTGCCCAAGGAAAAATGGCAGTCTTTATCGGTATTGAGGTGGATACCCTGTTTGGCGTGACAGATGATTATATTGGACAATATCAAGCCGGACAGATTAGCGAGGAGCAGATGAATGCGGGGTTACAGGATATTACGAATCAGTTGGATGCGTATTATGCCAAGGGTGTCCGCAGTATATTTGCCATTCACGCCCTGAATAATGGATTCGGCGGATGCCAGTTATACCAGGGTGAAGTATTCAGTATTATGAATAAATTAAAGACAGATGACTTCTATCAGCCGGAAGTGAGTAAAAATAAACGCGTCTTTTATAAGCAGCCAAAAGCGGATTTGCCGGAGGATGCACAAGGGCATGGCAATGTGCAGGGATTGACAGAGACGGGAAAATGGTTTATCCGGCAATTGATAGATCGCAAGATTGTAATCGAGGTGGATCATCTGAGCGATAATTCGTTTAATGATGTTCTGGATATTGTGTGGGAAGAAAAGTATCCAGGAATTATCTGTTCCCATACCCGCATTCTGGATATGTTTGATCCGGAAGATTGTGCTTGGGAACAATTGGATATTCCAAGGATGATCAAAATATACCAACTGGGTGGAATTATTTCCCCTATGCTGTGGGAAACGCTGGATGAGCATCAGATGTGTGCGTCCGATTATCTGGAGTTTATGATTGATTTGTGTGACACATCGCAGGAACCCACCGTTGGGGTTCTGGATAATCCGGCGTATCAGACTTATGATGGCCCCTATCAGGTACCCACCACCTGGTACAATTTAAACGAGGATGATAAGGACGATCTGATTCTGGGGCTTCCCTATGGAAGTGATGTGAATGGTGCATGTATGTTACCTAATTTCGACAAATTTGCAGGGGTTTACGGCGATGTGAATTATGATGACGGTTCTTTTGGTGCATTGTATTCAGGTGTTTATGATGATGGAGTGGCAACGGTTCTTTTTGACAGGCAGACCACAGGCAATCAGACCTTTGATATCAATGGAGATCGTGGGGTTGCCCATTATGGCATGATTCCGGATCTACTTCAGAAAATGGCTACACGTCCCGACATCGTCAATCTGGATGCAACCTTCAACTCTGCTGAAGCGTATATCCGCATGTTGGAGCGTGTAGAGAAGTATAGTGAGACGTATCCATGCCGGGATGAGGAGCAATGGATTGTAACCGAAACGGAATATTGGCATGAATAGTGGAGGTAACGTCGGAATGTTATCACAGGAAGAAAAAATAGAATATGTATCGGGGAAGGGGATGTGGCATACCAATGATCTAAAGGGGAAGATGCCGCAGATTCAATTGTCGGATGGACCCCATGGTCTTCGCGCACAAGCGGAAGGGAAGATGCATAACAATGATTCGCAGGTGGCAACCTGTTTTCCAACGGCTAGCGCGTCCGCCTGTAGTTTTGATCCCCAACTGATTGGGCGGATGGCGGTGGCTATCGCAGAGGAGGCGAAAGAGCAGGGCGTATCTGTCGTGCTGGGGCCCGGAGTAAATGTGAAGCGCTCCCCTTTGTGCGGGAGAAATTTCGAGTATTTTTCGGAGGATCCGTATCTGGCGGGGGTGTTGTCTACGGCGTATGTTGCTGCCATGCAGCGTCAGGGGGTGGGCACATCATTGAAGCATTTTGCAGGTAATTCTCAGGAAACCTGCCGTATGACCATGAATGCACAGATTGATGAGCGCGCGCTGAGAGAAATTTATCTGCCGGCATTTGAAAGGTGTATCAAAGAGGCAAAGCCTGCGACCGTTATGGCATCGTACAACCGTCTCAACGGTGTGCATAGTTGCGAGAACCGGCATTTGCTGCAGGAGATTCTGCGTGATGAATGGGGATATGATGGCTGCGTGATCTCAGATTGGGGTGCCTGTGTTGATCTGCCGGCTTGTATTGAAGCAGGGATGGATTTGGAAATGCCGGACAGTTTGGGCAATCACCGGCCGGCGATGCGGGAGGCGCTGGAGAAGGGGCGCCTTTCTCCAAAGGCGTTAGATCGGGCCGTGGAACATATCACATCGCTGGTGGAAAACTATCCGCCGCTACCGACACAAAAGCGCAGGGAAGATCATCATTTGTTGGCAAAGCAGATCGCAAAGGAAAGTGCCGTACTACTGAAGAATAATGGCGTTCTGCCGTTTTCCCAGCATGAGAAAATCTTAGTGATCGGTTCCATGGCAGAGGAGGTCCGTATTCAGGGCGGCGGCAGCAGTCATATCCAGACCGGACCGTACCTGAATATACTGGAGGCTTTTCAATCTATGGGAGTCGACGTAGTCTATGCCAAGGGATATCCTCAGGACCGGACAACGTCCATTGCCCAGTGGGAGCGGGAAACGCTGGTGCAGGTGAAGCGCGCCAAAGCGGAACAACGGAAGATAGTATTTTGTGGCGGGTTGACCAATGTGACGGAAGGAGAGGGCTATGACCGAACCACGTACGATATGCCGAAGAACCAGCAACAACTGCTGAATCAGGTGTGTGCTCTGCATGATGAAGTCGTTTTTCTGTCTTTTGGTGGGGCACCTTATGATATGGGGGCAGCAACAGGGACGCAGGCGGTGCTGATGATGTATCTGGGCGGGGAAGCTGTGGCGGAGGCTGCGGTGGAATTATTGCTGGGCAAGGCGAATCCTTGTGGAAAACTGGCAGAGACCTGGCCGTTGTGTCTGGAAGACACTCCATGTTATGAACAGTTTGCTCGCCGGGCACCTCGGCTTCAGGACGTGGAATATCGGGAAAGTATTTATGTAGGTTACCGTTATTATGAAACCTTCGACGTTCCGGTCCGTTATGAATTTGGTTATGGGCTGTCATACACGTCGTTTGACTACCGGGATCTGCAGATCATAAAGGGAGACGACGGATGCTACGGCGTAAGTTGCAAAGTCAGCAACACAGGCTCCCTGTTTGGCAAAGAAGTCGTTCAGTTGTATCTGATGAATCCGCAAACGGATCTTATGCGCGCAGGTAAGGAATTGCGAGGATTTCAGAAAGTCGCACTGGCACCGGGGGAGACGACAGAAGTTCGTTTTGCGCTTACAGAGCGGGATTTCTCTGTGTTTGACATTTCCCGGAATGCATTCGTGTGCGTGGCGGGAACTTATCAGGTGTGCGTGGGAGCATCCGTAAAGGACATTCGTTTGCAAGCGCCCATTGCCATCCCCGGACAGACAATGCCGGGGAATCAACGCAAGACGCTTCCGTCCTATTTTCCGGGCAGGGCAGAACGGTTTGCACCGACGAGAGAGGATTTTGGCAAACTATATGGCAGACCATTTTCAGATTATACCGATACAAAGAAGGGTGAATTTTCCATGAAAAATTCTCTGCGTCAGTTGGCGGAGGTAAGCATGGAGGCAAAGATTTTGTTTTCTCTGGCAAAAGGTGTGGGGCACCTTTTTATGTTTGGCAAACCGAAAGATGATCCGGAGGTCATGATGATGATCGAGGGGATTTGTGATGGAAATCTGGATTCTGTTGTAAATCAAAGTGGGGGTATTTTGAAATATCGCTGGATGAAGCGGCTCATAGAAAAGGCAAATCGATAGGGGGGAATCGTATGACAAAGAAGACAAAGTGGTCTTATTGTGTTGGCGCAGTGGGGCGGGATGCTGCCTATGCGCTGGTTAGTATGTATCTGATTTTGTATGTACAGTACACCATGAATCTGACAACGGCACAGTTTGCCGTAATATCTGCCAGTATGGTGGTGTGTATGGTATGGGATGCCATCAATGATCTGATGATGGGAATTATCATCGAAAATACGCACATGAAGATGGGAAAGTTTAAACCATGGATTTTGATGGGTGCCATTTTAAATGCTTGTGTGATTATTGCGCTGTTTACGGTACGACCTACGGGCTGGGGGTTCGTAGCGTTTTATTCGGTGGGCTATCTGTTGTGGGGAATGACTTACACCATGAATGATATTGCCTACTGGGGGATGCTGCCATCTTTAAGTTCCGATGCCCAAGTCAGAAATGTGCTTGTGACGACCATGAGCGTTTTTACCTGTATCGGACAGTTTCTGGTAGCAGGGATTGTGCCCATGGTAATCGCCGGAAATGCAGTCCAGGCTTACCGGGTGATTGCTTTGGTGGTGGGCTTACTGTTTATTGCTTTTCAGGCGCTGACCGCCTTCGGCGTTACAGAGCAGAACCGGGAGGAAATGGCAGATAAATTATCCCTAAAGGATATGTTTCATATTTTCGCAAGAAACGATCAACTGGTTTCTGCGGGAGTAGCAAGTCTGTTATTCAATATCGGGCAGAATCTACTAATCATTTTTGGCGTGAATTTCTTCTATGTGGAGTTTGGTTACGCGCAAAGCGGTGATCTGGTGTTCCTTTTTACGGTGATGTACGGGCTGGGGACGCTGTTTAGTCAGGCTTCTTATGCCGCGGTGATGAATCGATTTCGCCGCATACAGGTGCTCACCTTTTCCACCGCAGGTGTTGTAATCTTGTATCTGCTATTTCTTTCGGTGGGATATCTGCTACCAAAGAATGTCATACTCATCAATGTGATTGGCTTGTGCATCTTCTTTTTCCAGGGCATGATCAATTTGACGGTAATTGTAATGATTAACAATACCATTGAATATGACGAGTACCGTTATCGGGAAAGACATGATTCTGTCATCAGTGCCGTGCGATCTTTTAGCGTCAAACTGGCAGCGGGAATCAACCAAGGATTGTCAACACTGGTATTGATTCTCAGTGGTATTTATGCCACCAGCCAGAAAATCAGTGCCCTGGAAATTCAGGCAGATCAGGGCAGCATTACATCTCAGGAGGTACGGAATACGGCCGATGCATATCTTGGCGCGATTCTTCCGTCGCAGGGATTTGTGCTGCGTCTGGGAATGACACTGATTCCGATTGCAACGATTTGCGGGATGTTTTTTTTGTTG
>CAMAKU010000013.1 GCA_945836255.1 uncultured Roseburia sp.
TCGTCAAATGTCCACTTGTGCAAGCACAGTGTCCATTTTCCTCGTCGCCATAACATAAAGTGTGCTTACCATCTGACGACGATAAGCACAAAACGGAGAGGGTGGGATTCGAACCCACGCGCCCTTGCGGACAAACGGTTTTCAAGACCGCCTCGTTATGACCACTTCGATACCTCTCCAAGTGATGAGTTTTCAGCACGAATAGAATGATAACATTCTTAACGAAACCTGTCAATTCTTTTTTTCGATTTCCCGGGAGATTTTTTTAATTCTTAGGAACAGCCACTTCATCCAAGATGAGATAGATAACGAATACATTCAACCGTCACTCTTATCACGCCCTGCACGCTCCAAAATCCGTTCACCCAGCGCCAGATCTTCCGACGTTGTCACTTTGATGTTGTCATAACTTCCTTCGATCAACTTCACGCGCACATCCGTCATCATCTCCACCACCATCGCGTCGTCAGTGATATCCGTCGCATCCACCTCCTGTAATCGGCGATATGCGTCGTAGACCAGCGGATACGAAAAGCACTGCGGCGTCTGGATATTCCACACTCTGCTGCGCTGTGGCGTATGATCCACATAGCCCTCTTCATCAGCAATCTTCACCGTATCCTTCGTGGGCATACCCACAACGCAAGCCCCATAGGTACGCACCGCCGAAATTGCACGCTGAATCAGATCAACCGTAACAAAAGCCCGGGCGCAATCATGGATTAACACATAATCGCACGACTGGGCACACAGCCCCCGATAGACGGAATCATAGCGTTCTTTCCCACCCTCAACGATGGCAGACACCTTTGTAATATGATATTTCTCTACAATCTCCCGTCGGCAATAGGGGATATCCCCCTCAGCAACCACCAAAACGATAGCATCCACAGAACTCTGTTCAAAGGCCTCGAGACAATGTACCATCACCGGCTTGCCACACAGTGGCAGATACTGTTTGGGGGTAGACGTACCCATACGTTTGCCGGATCCGGCAGCCAGTACGATTGCATTTATTTTGTCCATAGTCACACCCCACTTTCCGAAATAGTTAGAAATCCACCCGCTGCCCCAACGCAAGATTGGGCACAGCATTCAGAGCCATCCCGTCACGGCGTCCCCGCAGATATTCATAGTAGGCTGCGCAGCCAATCATGGCTGCATTGTCTGTGCAAAGAATCGGTGACGGATGATAGAACGCAACGCCCTTTTGCTGACACGCCTCCTGCATCGCCGCCCGCAGCGTTCCATTGGATGCCACGCCGCCTGCAATGGCAAACTTCGTTGCACCATACACGTCAATGGCGTGCATCGCATGACCCACCAGTGCATCAATTACCGCCTGCTGAAACGATGCTGCAATATCGGCTTCATTCACCGAGCCGCCTTTCATCTGAACACCATTCATATAATTCAATACCGCCGACTTCAAGCCACTGAAACTAAAGTCAAACGGACTATCTGCCACCTTAGCCACCGGAAAGGAAATGGCATGTGGATTGCCTTCCTTGGCCTTCTGTTCAATCTTCGGTCCACCCGGATAGCCAAGTCCGATGGCGCGGGCCACCTTATCAAATGCTTCACCGGCTGCATCGTCCCTCGTCCGGCCCAGAATCTCATAAACACCATAATCTTTTACATTCACCAGATGGGTATGTCCCCCCGATACCACCAGACACAGGAAAGGTGGTTCCAACGATGTATCTTCTATATAATTAGCACAAATATGTCCTTCGATATGGTGTACCCCCACCAGTGGAATATCTTTTGCAAAACTAATTGCCTTCGCCTCGGACACCCCAACCAACAGTGCCCCCACCAGCCCGGGTCCATAGGTCACGCCGATGGCATCCAGATCATCCAACGTCGTATCCGCCTGTTCCAGCGCCTCCCGGATCACTTGATTAATCCGTTCAATATGTTTACGGGAGGCAATCTCCGGTACCACACCGCCATACAACGTGTGTAAGGGAATCTGTGTGGAAATGACATTGCTGAGCACCTGTCTGCCGTTAACCACAACAGCAGCCGCCGTCTCATCACACGAACTTTCAATTGCCAATATGCGCACGTCTTTGCTACTCATTTTCTTCTCCCTCTGTCAAACGAAACGATAAAATCTTCCAGTGTCCATCCTCGTCCCTACGCAGCACAAACTGCTCATAAGTTCTGCTGTAATCGCTTGCTTCTCGGGAAAAATAGTAAGCGTCCACATAGGCGCAGTAATCCCCTCCCACCGTGGCATAGGTAATATCATTGCTGTCACTGACACTGGACTGCACAATTTCTTTTTTTCTAATCTTATAATCTTCGATATCTGCCTTAAGGCTTTCCAGATAAACATCACGGGGATTGTAAGACAACAACTCATCATCCATCAACATACGAGCCTGATCTGCCATCTGCTCCAACTGCTCATCTGTATATTCTTCACTGTAATAGGCCGTGATAATACGGTTATACCACTTCACAACGGCTCTGGGTGTGGTGGGATATTCTTTGCTGAAATCTTTCGCAAGAATCTTATCAACCTCGGATGTCTCTTTTTCTTCTTCCTGCGCGTGATTGCCATTGCTGTTGGACAGATAATAATAATACCCGCAGACAATTCCTACACAAAGAATCACAGAAATTGTAATCCGAATCGCTTTTTTCATAGATTAATCCTCCTGGAAATCTAATTCCACCGTCATGCCATCCTCGCCCAGATAGGCTTCCGGGAAAATCTTTCTGACTTCCCTCATGTATCCTTTGGCCCCAACCAGAGAGGGTGAGAAATGTGTCAGCCACATCTGAGACACTTCCGCACGCCTTGCCAGTTCTGCCGCCTCATAAAAGGTCATATGCTTGTATTGCTTTGCCTTTGACAACTTGTCCGGCTCTGCATACATACCTTCACAGATAAACAGATCCGCCTGATTGGCAAAACGAACAATCCGCTCATTGGGCCGCGTATCCGTACAGTAGGTCACCTTGATTCCCTTTCGGGGCGGCCCCATCACCATATCCGGCGTATAGGTCCGACCTTCCCACTCCACCGTTTCACCTCTTTGTAACACACTCCACTTCTGCACAGGAATCGGCAATGCCTGCGCCGCAGCGACGTCAAATTTGCCGTCACGGGGAATCTCAATGCAATATCCATAACAGGTCACATTGTGCTGAACACGAAACGCATGGATGTGATAACCATTGATGACAAATGACGCTTCCGGCTCCTGCAATTCAATAAACCGAAGGGGAAATGGCAGTTCCGGCGCAATCACACGCAGGGAATTCACCACATGCTCCAGACCTTTCGGGCCAATCATGGTCACCGGTTCGATGCGATCCGAATTCCCCATGGACAAAAGCAATCCCGGCAAACCACTGATGTGATCCGCATGATAATGGGTAAAACAGATCGTATCAATGGGATTGGGACTCAGTCCCGCCTCTTTCATCGCAATCTGTGTCCCCTCTCCGCAGTCAATGAGCAGACTGCTTCCATTATATCTCGCCATCATTGCCGTCAACCAACGGTTGGGCTGTGGCATCATTCCTGCTGTTCCCAGCAAGCAAATATCTAACATAAATCCTCCTACTCTTTCTTTTCATACATCATCACCAGAGCATCCTCGTCCGGGAAACGATAAAAGTGTCTTCGCTCACCTACAATCAAAAAACCGCACTTGGCATACAGCCTCTGGGCAGCCAGATTGCTCCGACGCACCTCCAGATAGACCGCAACCACTCCTCGTCTGCGGGCCTCTGCCAGCATCTGTTCTAACAGAGTATACCCAATCCCCTGATGCAGATACGCCGGATGGGTCGCAATCGTGGGAATCTCCCCCTCATCACCATTGCAATACAACAACCCATATCCCACAATCTGCCCGGCAGTTTGTGCCACCAGAAAAATGTGTCTGTCACAGGAGAGGGTCTCCTCCAATCCGGTCTGCGTCCATGGTTCCGAAAAAATCTGCTGTTCCAATGCCGCCACCTGGGGCACATCCGCCCCGGTCGCAAACCGTATCAATAACTGTTCGTTCATGATCTTCCCGTCCCACTTATACTCACTTCTATCACATACGCCTACCACATCATTCCGAAGCTTGTGCCATACGCTCCCGTTCCAGGCGTTCCCGCTCTGCCTGAGACAATCGCAGGTAATCCGGCCGATGTTCATCCGCGCTCTGGATCCGGCCTTCCTGATAATACAATTCCGCCAGTGCACAGAGGGATGCTGCCCGCTGACGATTCATATGTGCCGGTGCAAAATCATATGCCACACGACAGTGCTGTGCCAACTGTTCTGCAAATACCGGGACGCCGTCCCCCAGAAAAGTCACCGGCCTGCCATGCTCATTCACCTGTGCGATGATCTCCATCAAATCCACCGCGCATTGCGGCGTAACCGTCTCCATTTTGCCATGGGCAAAACGGTAAATCCCGGTGTAGACCTGATTACGTCTGGCATCCATCAATACACAGACATCCCCCTCACATCCCCAGAGATTATACGCCAAAGCCTCCACCGTGGGAACGGACACAATCGGCTTATTCAATGCCAGTCCCAATCCCTTTGCTGTGGCAGAACCAATGCGTAGCCCGGTAAAAGAACCCGGTCCTCCGGCCACCGCAATAGCATCAATCGTTGCCAAATCCAGATCTATCATCTGCTTCAATTCCTCCAGCATAGGAAGCAACGTCTGTGAATGGGTCTTTTTGTAATTGGTCGTATACTCCCCAATCAAGACATCATCTTCCACCACCGCCACGCTGGCCACCAATCCCGAACTGTCAATTCCTAATATCTTCATACTCTCGTCACTTCCTCAACTGTAATTCTGCGATAGTCAAACCCTTTCGCAATATCCTTTTCTATGGTGATCTGCGTATAATGCTCCGGCAGAATCTCCTGAATCAGATTCGCCCACTCAATCATCGTAACACCCTCACCGTACACATAATCCTCAAATCCGATCTCGTCCATCTCCTCCGGGGCGCCGATACGATACACATCAAAATGATAAAAAGGCAGCCTGCCGCTCTCATATTCCTGCACGATGGTAAAGGTGGGGCTGCTGATGGGCTCCGTGATTCCCAGACCCCGGGCAATCCCCTGGGTAAACACCGTCTTGCCGACCCCAAGATCGCCAATCAAGGTATACACATCACCGGCCGTCGCCTTGCGTGCCATCTGTTCTGCAAATGCAAATGTCTCCTGTGGTGAAAACGTCTCTATAACCATAATCATAATCCTATCTCAAATCCCAAAATCCTTCCTAATGTGATATGCCTATTACTTCAGATGAAGCCGGAAGGATTCACAATGTGCCTTAAGAGCCTCATAAATCTGAGGAAGCTGCTGCGACACCTGTCCCTTCGGAATCACGTATGCATTGACACGATTACTATAAATAAGAAGATTGTGCTTTGTGGTAACCGCCTTGTAGATATATTCCCACGGCAATGTTGCCGCTTCTTCCTCGCCAACGGATCTGACGGTAATTCCTTCGTCGTTCATTTCAAAATGAAGGGTATCCTTCAGCACCGGAGACATCCGAATCTGACGCTTAGAGCGCAACCGCAGTGTAATGGGAATATAGAGAAAAAAGATTACGGCAATCAACAAATAGGGTGCCGCCGATACGAAATCGTGAAAATCTCCGGAAAAAGCAATCACGGCAATGACAAAAATTCCGAGAATCAGCGATAAAATCCCCTGCATGGATGTATAGGCATGGTACATATTAAATCGGTACATGTCCTCACTAGTCAACTTGATGTCAAATTTGATCGGCATATGCAATCCTCCTGTCGTAAACATATTAAGCCAATTACATCTTATCATATCTGTCCCAAAATCAAAAGACCCAATCCCGGCAGGAAGCACTTGGTACCTCCTGCTACGGAACTGGGTCTTACATACCGTCTGAAATCGTTTATTGATTGGATTGTCCTTTTAAGATAGGGGACAACTTCTTGTAGACTACCACGGTAATCAGTACCGAGAACAATGCTTTCACAAAGGTGAACGGCACATTGAAGAACAACAGACACTGCCACAACTCTGTCACAGACGGCACAATCGCCTGATAAGCGGCAATGATAGCGTCCAGCGGCATCATGGTCTCATAAATGGGATAGACCACAAACAGATTCGACGGGAAACTAATCAACGCCATACAGATGGCACCCACAAATGCGCCGATGATTGCAGATTTCTTGGACTTCTTGTGCTTATAAATCATGCCTGCCGGAAATACAAACGCTGCTCCAAGTACAAAATTGCTAAGTTCTCCAACGCCGCCGGTGGATGTCATAAACAGATGAAGCAGATTCTTGATCAGGCAGACGCAGACACCGCATGCCGGCCCCATGGCAAAGGACCCGATCAGTGCCGGAAGTTCCGAAAGATCCATGCGGATAAAGGACGGCATCACCGGCACCGAAAAATCCAGAAACATCAGAATAAAAGCAATCGCAGACAGCATCGCTGTTACGGTGATATACCGAACCGTCATCCGCGATTTCTTTGCCGTTTTGATGTTGTTTACAGTTACATTGTTTGTTGTTACATTGCTCATAATCGTAACACTCCTTTTCCTTATTTTTAGGAAAATCGGTTGTAGGTAAGTGTTCCTTCTCTGTGCAGGCAGCGACGAGGCAAGCACAATGTCCATTTTCCTCGTTGCCACAATACAAAAAGCCCCAAGCACAAACGTGCTCGGGGCAAATAAATACGCACACTAAGGTCAACTTATCTTCTCTCATCCAGACTGTACTGTCGGTACCGGATTCTCACCGGTTCAGCTGCAAACGCAGGTCACGGACTCGCTACCACCAAGGGGAGCATCACCGTCGGTCGGGAATTTATGAATACTCATATCACCCTGCCCCGAAGATTCCTATATCGTCTACTAGTATATACACGCCTTCTGCCAATGTCAATAGTTCGGTGTCAAAAGTTTGGTGCCTCCACTATTTCTCCTGTTGAATCTTCATCGTCAACTGAATCTTCTGCTTCTTCACATCCACATTTAACACCTGCACATCTACGATGTCACCGACGCTGACCACTTCCATGGGATGTTTGATAAACCGATTGCTCATCTGGGAAATGTGCACTAATCCATCCTGATGCACCCCAATATCCACAAATGCGCCAAAGTCGATAACATTACGGACGGTGCCTTTCAGAATCATGCCGGGCGTCAGATCTTTCATCTCCAACACATCGCTGCGCAGAATCGGCTTCGGCATATCCTCACGAGGATCACGTCCCGGCTTCTGTAATTCCCGAACGATATCCTCCAAGGTCATGGCACCGACACCCAGTTCTTTTGCCATGTCATCAAGATTACCAATCTCCTTGGCAATCTGTCCGATGCCGCCCACCGCAATCTCGGATACATCATGGCCCAACCTTGCCAGCAATTGCTCCGTCACCTCATAACTCTCCGGATGTACACTGGTGGCATCCAACGGATTCTTGCCGCCGCGGATGCGAAGAAATCCCGCGCACTGCTCATATGCCTTTGGCCCCAGTTTGGGAACCTTTAATAATTGTCTGCGGGAAGTGAACTGTCCGTTCTCCTCGCGGTATGCCACAATATTCTTAGCGATGGTCTTATTGATACCGGAGACATGCTCCAGCAAGGAGGCAGACGCTGTATTCAAGTCTACGCCCACATTGTTGACGCAGGACTCAACCACGCCATTGAGTGCCTCATCCAATTTCTTCTGGTTCATATCGTGCTGATACTGTCCCACGCCAATGGACTTCGGATCAATCTTCACCAGTTCTGCCAACGGATCCTGTAATCTGCGGGCAATGGAAGTAGCACTTCGTTGTCCCACATCAAACTGTGGGAACTCCTCCGTAGCCAGTTTGCTGGCAGAATACACCGATGCTCCTGCCTCATTGACAATCACATACTGTACCGGCACCGGTAGTTCTTTTAATAAATCTACAATAATCATCTCCGACTCCCGAGAGGCCGTTCCGTTCCCCACCGAGATCAGCGTAATATGATATTTGGAAATCAATTGCTTTAATACCGCCTTAGCTTCGCTCACCTTATTCTGAGGTGCTGTCGGGTAGATGACCGTGGTATCCAGCACCTTGCCAGTGGCGTCCACCACTGCCAGTTTACATCCGGTACGAAATGCCGGGTCCCATCCCAGCACCGTCTGTCCCACAATCGGCGGCTGCATCAGCAGTTGCTGTAAATTTTTACCGAAGACTTTGATGGCACCATCTTCCGCCACCTCAGTCAACCCATTACGGATCTCCCGCTCAATCGCCGGAGCAATCAGTCGCTCATAACTGTCTTCTATGGTCTCCTCCAGAATCGGCGTGGTATACCCGTTGTCTCTGACAATGATCTGTTTTTCCAGATAACGCAAAACGTCCTCTTTGGGTGCTACCACTTTGACCGTAAGAATCTTTTCCTTTTCTCCACGATTCAACGCCAGAACCCGGTGCCCCGGCAATTTTGCGATGGGTTCATCAAAGTCATAGTACATCTCATAGACCGATTCCGCCTGTTCGTCTTTGGCCACGGATGTGATTCGTCCTTTTTTCTCCGTCAGTGTACGGATATGGATGCGGTAATCCGCCTCATCCGCAATCGTCTCGGCAATGATGTCCTTCGCCCCTGCAATGGCATCCTCCGGTGTCTCTACTTCCTTTTCTGCGTCCACGTAATCTGCCGCTATCTCTTCCAAAGGCTGTTTCACCTGTTGCAGATAAATCAGATTGGCAAGGGGTTCCAGCCCTCTTTCCTTGGCGATCGTGGCACGCGTCCGACGCTTGGGCCGATACGGTCGATACAAATCCTCCACCACCACCAGCGTTTCTGCCGCCATAATCTGAGCCCGCAGTTCCTCCGTCAAAAGTCCCTGCTCCTCAATGCTTGCAAGTACGGACTGTTTCTTTTCTTCCAAATTACGCAGATATCCCAGCCGTTCATAAAGATGCCGGAGCACCTCATCATTCAGCGCTCCGGTCACTTCCTTACGATATCTGGCAATGAATGGAATCGTGTTGCCCTCGTCGATTAACCTGACTGTCGCTTCCACCTGCTTGGGCGAAATCTGGAGTTCGCGGGCAAGGGTCTTATTGATGTCCATAAATCATTCTCCATTCTGTGTTATAAATTCTATTGTATTCTGTGTAATATGCTGTGTGTATTTCGGTCAGACGCAATCCACATCCATCTCTCACCAGCGGTCGGCCCCGCATCAGACTGCAAAATCTATCTTGCCGCCAATCAGACTGGCCGCATCTGATGACTTCTGATTCCTGCCATACGGGTTGCTCTCATTGTATCGGATGGTGGTGTTGGTTGTACCGCCTGACACATATGTCCTACCGCATTCCGGACAAATCGCCGTGTGAATCGACACGCTGGCATTCACCACGGTACCGCCATTCTGGGCTGCCTTGGAATAAGCGTTGGAGACATGCTCTCCCTCATGGGCACGCACACGGCTTCCCGCTGCTTCGGGGGAAATGTGTGCCGCTGACTTGAACGACACATTCTCATCCGACCCATCCACATACTTACGTTCCTTGCAGGTCTGGCACTCTGCCGGTGTTGACTTATACCCCGGCTTAACGGCACCATCCGAACTGTCGGCTGCACCGATGGCACTGCCACCGGCCACACTGCCGCCGGTCTGGGGCGACAATCCACTTCCCGCGCCCAGCACTCCGGTCCCGGACATGACAAATCCGGACATGCCCGCCTGATATGCAGTTGTTGTGACACTTCCGATACTACCGATCTGCATGCGCCTCACTCCTTCAGTCAGCATCACAAGCATCCCCTGCGCTGCTGTCCATCCGAATCGAAACATCATAATTACATTCTTATTATATCATGTCATCCCCTTTTTGAAAACTCTGCTTTTTCTCCTCCCGCCGGAACCGGCGATTTGCGGATGACAAAGCCTCTCCTGTCGTGCTATCATATCTATCAGAAACAATCTTACCCATTAAAAAGCACGGAGATTACCATGGCAACAATCCTTCAACTATTAGAACACTATATGAGGCATGCCCCCACCTGCCTGTTCCATCGGCTCACCGGATTATACTGTCCCGGCTGTGGCGGCACCCGCGCCCTGTATCTGTTTCTCCGGGGACAATGGGCAGCCTCTTTTGTCTATCATCCCCTTGTCCTGTATACCTTTGTGACATGCATCTACCTATGCATACGATTCTTGTTATGCAGGATTTCCAACCATTTTTCAGACAAAAATAGAAGCAGTTACCGTCCAAGTGCCGGATGGCTCTGGGGCGCACTGCTTCTGGTTATCGCTAATTTTATTGTGAAAAATGTGGCTCTGCTGGTCTTTCATGTGGACCTACTGCACACGTTTTAGTATTTACACATTTCGTGTTGGTGTTTTTATCTGCACTTGCTGCGCCTACACCCCGTTCTCGCCTGCAATCTGACGCGCCACATAGACGCCGCTGGCCGATGCATGAGACAGGGAATGGGTAATCCCGCTTCCGTCACCGATGACATAAATCCCATCGTATTTGGTCTTGAGATGTTCATCCACTTCCACTTCCATATTATAGAATTTTACTTCCACCCCATACAGCAGTGTGTCATCGTTGGCCGTTCCCGGTGCCACCTTGTCCAGCGCATACAGCATCTCGATAATCCCATCCAAAATACGTTTGGGCAGAACCAGGCTCAGATCGCCGGGCGTGGCATTTAAGGTTGGCGTCACAAAGGACTCAGCAATCCGCTTATGGGTCGAACGCTGTCCGCGAATGAGATCACCAAAGCGCTGCACAATCACACCGCCACCCAGCATATTACTCAGACGAGCGATGGATTCCCCATATCCGTTGGAATCCTTAAAGGGTTCCGAAAAATGTTTGGAGACCAGCAATGCAAAATTGGTATTCTGGGTCTGCTTCTCAGGGTCTTCATAACTGTGGCCATTGACCGTGATGATACCATTCGTATTCTCATTGACCACAGCACCCCGGGGATTCATGCAAAAAGTGCGCACCTTATCCTCATATTTCTGCGTACGATAGACAATCTTGCTCTCATATAATTCATCGGTGAGATGAGAAAAAATCTCTGCCGGCAATTCCACCCGCACGCCGATATCCACCCGATTGGAACTGGTCGGAATCGCCAACTCGGTGCATACTTTTTCCATCCACTTGCTGCCGCTGCGCCCCACCGAAATAATACAGCGATCGCATTCATAAAATGCCGTGTCACAGATGACGCGATACCCCTGGTCGCCTGCTTCCACCGATACCACCGGAGTATCAAAGAAAAAGGTGACCCGGTCCTTCAGATAAGCATACAAATTCTCCAGTACAATATAATTGATGTCCGTTCCCAGATGTCTGACAGAGGCATCCAGCAGATGCAAGTCATTCTGCATACACTGCTTCTTAAAGCGACTCCCGGCCGTGGAATACAGTCTTGTCCCCTCACCACCGTAAGCCACATTAATCTCATCCACATAGCGCATCAATTCCAATGCCTGCGTCTTGCCGATATACTCAAACAGCGTACCGCCAAAGTCGTTGGTGATATTGTACTTGCCGTCCGAAAACGCACCGGCGCCGCCAAATCCGCTCATGATGGAACAGGTATCACACCCGACACAACTCTTGATCTTCTGTCCGTCGATGGGACATTTCCGCCGGCTCAGTTCGTGTCCCGCCTCGAACAACGCAATCTTCAATTGCGGTTGCAACCGGGTCAGCTCGTAGGCAGAAAAAATCCCGCCGGGTCCTGCTCCGATGATAATCACATCATATTTCATACGCATCCTCCTTTACATCGTCCCAAAGAAAAAGACCAAACAATCAGATCTCTCTGACGGAATGGTCTTTTGTAACTGCTATGTATCTGTAACAGATTCTATTCTTCTTCCTCTTCCTGACGTGCCCAGCCAAAAGCATAGCGCACTGCCTTGTTCCAGCCCTTGCGCTTCGTCTCGCGTTCCTCCGGATCGATGGAAGGGATAAATACACGGTCATACTGTACATTCTTCATGACCTCTTCCTTGCTCTCCCAATAACCCACGGCAAGTCCGGCAAGATAAGCCGCACCCAGTGCTGTGGACTCCACACATGCCGGACGATTTACCGGCTTATCCAGCATATCTGCCTGGAACTGCATCAGGAAATCGTTGGCGCTGGCACCGCCATCCACATTCAGGGTACGCAGATCCGTATCTGCATCTGCCTTCATGGCATCGATAACATCACATACCTGATAGGCGATGGACTCCAGTGTGGCGCGAATGATATGATTCTTGTTCGTACCTCTGGTAATACCCACAATGGTGCCTCTCGCATATTGATCCCAATGTGGTGCGCCAAGACCTGTAAACGCCGGAACCACATAAGTACCATGAGTGCCCTTTGCCTTCTTCGCCATATATTCTGAATCCTCAGCGGAATCAATCAACTTCATACCGTCACGCAGCCACTGAATCGCAGCACCTGCCACAAAGATAGAACCCTCCAAAGCGTAGTTCACTTTGCCGTCTAAGCCCCACGCAATGGTGGTAACCAGACCGTTGTTGGAAAAGACCGGCTTCTCTCCCGTATTCATCAGAAGGAAGCAACCGGTACCATAGGTATTCTTCGCCTCTCCCTCGGTAAAACAGGTCTGTCCGAACAATGCAGCCTGCTGATCACCGGCAGCACCTGCAATGGGAATCTCCGCACCGAAGAAACTGGGGTCAGCCATCCCATAGACGCAACTGGACGGCTTCGGTTCCGGCAACATACTCTTCGGAATATCCAGTTCTGCCAGAATCTCATCATCCCAAGTCAATGTGTTGATATTGAACAGCATCGTACGTGAAGCGTTGGAATAATCCGTCACATGTACTCTGCCCTTTGTCAGTTTCCAGATCAGCCATGTCTCTACCGTACCAAACAGAAGATCCCCGGCCTCTGCACGCTGGCGTGCCCCCTCTACATTGTCAAGAATCCACTTGATCTTGGTGGCAGAAAAATAAGCATCAATCATCAAGCCTGTCTTGCGGCGGATCTCATCCTCCAGACCACGCGCCTTGAGTTCGTCCGCATACTCGGATGTCCGGCGGCACTGCCACACGATTGCATGGTACACCGGCTCTCCGGTATTCTTATCCCATACAATTACAGTCTCTCTCTGATTCGTAATACCAATGCCCGCAATATCGTCTGCGGTTGCTCCAATCTTGGACATTGCCTCTACAGCAACACCAAGCTGCGTTGACCAGATCTCGTTCGCGTCATGCTCGACCCAACCCGGATTCGGAAAGATCTGACGAAACTCCTTCTGCGCCATACTGCATATGTTCCCCTCATGATCAAACAGGATGCAACGGTTACTGGTCGTACCGGCATCCAATGCCATAATGTACTTTGGCATAATAAAAAAACCCCCTTAATAAAATACCTGAATCACCTATTGACTCTGCCCTTATTATATTGAATTTTGCCGTCGATTTCAATAAAGAAAGCGTCTTTTTCTATTCTTACACTTTCTTACAAATGTGTCTATTTTTCAAACAATCTGTCGATGAGGCGATGCCCTTCTGATTCATAGTTTCCTGAGGCCTCCCCCGTCGCCTCATTGTAGCACCAATCATGGGCCTGTTCGCATGTGCTGTCATACAACAGATAGGGTACGCTGTCCCCCGTATGAGTACGCAAGCAGATAGGCGTAGGATGATCCGGAAGAATCAGCATCCGAAACGGCACAGCCGCCTCTTTCAGCCCCTCATAAATCGGCCGGATCACGTGAGCATCCAGATTCTCGATGGCCTGAATCTTACGCTTGGCACTGCCTTGATGTCCCATCTCATCCGGTGCTTCCACATGGACATAGACAAAATCGTAATCTTCCTTCGTCAACACATCCACAGCAGCACGCGCCTTACCCTCATAATTCGTATGAAGACCACCATTGGCTCCCTCTACCGTAATCACTTTCATGGAAGAACCAACCGCAATCCCTTTGAGCAAATCTACCGCAGAAATCATGGCACCGCTCTTGCCGGTTTTTTCCTCAAAAGAGGACAACGCCGGACGGGTACCTGCACCCCAGAACCAGCAGGAATTGGCCGGATTCAGCCCCGCTTCTTTTCTGGCCAGATTGATGGGATGATTCTTAAGCACTTCATAACTCTTCTCCATCATCTCCCGCAGCACTGCATCTTTGGGCAGATGCATCCCAATCTTCTGTCCCAGGACATCATGTGGTGCCACCAACGGCATCACCGTTCCCTTGTCAATAATCAACAGGTGACGATAACTTGTCCCCACATAGAACGTATATCCTTCCCGTGCCAGTGTTTCTTTCACTGCGTCCAGCAGCACAGCCGCATCCTCCGTACTGATCTCTCCTGAACTGTGGTCAACGATGGTACGCTCCTCATACGGAACATCCTCTTCTGACAACGTCACCAGATTGCAGCGAAGTGCCACATCCGTATCCTTCATCTGCACGCCAATGCTCAAGGCTTCCAAGGGTGAACGTCCGGAATAATATCGTTTGGGGTCATAGCCCAGCACCGATAGATTGGCGGTATCACTCCCCGGGCTCATACCGTCAGGAACGGTGTGCACCATACCAATCTCGCTTTTTTTCGCCAATTCATCCATCATAGGTGTCGTTGCATACGCCAAAGGTGTCTTTTGTTCCAATTCCGGGAGCGGCAAATCCGCCATTCCATCTCCCAGTACGACCACATACTTCATGTCTCAATCTCCTTATTGTCCAAGTCGAATCATCTGTCTCACATTACCAATTGCCTCTGCTTTGGTGTGATAATCACACTCACGCATGGGTTCTGTCACGAAACCAATCTCATCGTCCAGACCAATCTCCACAAAGGTCACATTACCAAAGATATTCTCAATCTCAGACTCAGATGCACCGGAGCGAACAAAAAATTGGTTAATCTGCTGATCAGCATCTGCCAATACCAGTTTTTCTTTCTCCCATTCCAGATAGATGTTCTTATCGATATGCTTTGCAATGGCAACCATATCGCCTACCACTGCACTTGCCGTCGGCAGTTTGCCTGCGCCGCTTCCATAGAACATCCCGTCTCCCAGCATATTACCATGAACAAAAATCGCATTGAACACATCGTTAACATTATACAGCGGGTGTTCACTGGAGAGCAGATACGGTGCCACGCGAGCCACATAACTGCCATCCTGCTCCTTGCTTGTGGCAAGCAACTTAATGACTCTGCCCAACTTCTTCGCATATTTGATATCAGTGGCGCTGATATGGGAAATACCTTCTGTAGGAATATCCTGATAATCCACCTGACGGCCGCATACCAGCGATGTGAGAATCGCAATCTTACGGCATGCATCGTGGCCTTCAATGTCCGCTGTGGGATCTTTTTCTGCATAGCCTTTTGCCTGTGCATCCTTGAGCACATCGTCAAATTCCAGACCTTCCTGTGTCATCTTGGTCATCATATAGTTCGTGGTTCCGTTGACAATACCGGTAATCTCTTCAATCACATCACCGGTAAGGCAGGAAAGCAGTGGACGAATGATCGGAATCCCGCCACCAACGGAAGCTTCAAACAGGAAATTGACCTTATGATTTCGCGCAATCTCAATCAGTTCCGCGCCTTTGTCAGCCACCAACGCCTTGTTGGAGGTGGTTACATGCTTCCCCTGTTCCAGCATCGCTTTTACAAACGTATACGCCGGCTCCACGCCTCCCATGGTCTCCACAACAATGGCAACCTCCGGATCCTGCGCGATGGTCTGGTAATCATGAACGATCTTGTCTGCAATCGGTTCGCCCTCGAAATCTCTCAGATCCAGCACATACTTCAATTCCAGAGCTTCGCCACATCGCTTGGCGATCACCTCTTTATTCACCTCTAAAATCTCTGCTACTCCGGAACCAATGGTTCCATATCCCATAATTGCTACTTTCATCGTATCACTCCCTGGCTAAAATTTTTACATAATGAATTCCTTGTGTCTTTTCCATCGTCTCCACCATATCCGAAACATCACCCGTGTCCGACAGTACATCCACACTCAGCGTCAGCGATGCTACACCATTGACCGGAATACTCTGATGGATGGTAAGAATATTGGCATGATAACGGGCCACCGTCTGTAAAATCTCCGAGAGAATCCCCGGTTCATCCTCCAACTGAATGACCATGGTAATCGTCTTACCACGCACATTATCATGGAACGGGAAAATATCATCCTTATACTTGTAGAAAGAACTGCGGCTGATACCCACGCGTTCTGTGGCTTCCTGCACAGACGCACACCTGCCGGACTCCAGCAAGCGCTTCGCTTCAACCACTTTTTGCAGTACCTCCGGCACTGCCTTTTCTTTTAATACAAAATAGGTAGTCTTATCTGACATATTTCCTCCGAAGTGTCTTTGACACAAATACACTTGTTCTCACTCGAAAGATAATAACACAATAAGACTACCTATGCAAGGTTTTTTATAAAGTTTACGCATCCCCGGCATGACGATCCGGACATCCCAACGAGCACCATTTCAGATAACTATTCATAAATGGTGTAATCGCGCCGTCCAGCACAGCGTCCACATTGCCGGTCTCCTCGCCGGTTCTCAAGTCTTTGACCATGGTATAGGGCTGCAAGACATAGGACCGAATCTGGTTGCCCCAGCCGATCTCCGTGACCTCGCCACGAATCCCCTGTGCCTCACGCTCCTGTTCTTCCTTCTGCAAAAGATACAGTTTCGCCTTTAACATCTGCATGGCCTTATCCTTATTCATATGCTGGGACCGCTCGTTCTGACACTGCACCACAATTCCGGTGGAGAAGTGGGTGATACGGATGGCCGATGAAGTCTTGTTGATGTGCTGACCTCCGGCACCACTGGAGCGATAGGTATCAATCCGGATATCCTCATCGTTAATCTCCACCTCAATATTGTCATCCAATTCCGGCATCACGTCACAGGATGCAAAGGATGTCTGCCGCTTGCCCGCCGCATTAAAGGGTGAAATACGCACCAGACGATGCACGCCCTTTTCCGACTTCAGATAACCGTAAGCATTGGGCCCATTGACTTGAAAGGTCACCGATTTGATCCCGGCTTCGTCCCCGTCCAGATAGTCCAGCACTTCCACATCGTAGCCACGATCTGTCGCCCAACGGGAATACATCCGGTACAACATGGATACCCAGTCACACGCCTCGGTGCCGCCGGCCCCTGCATGCAAGGACACAATGGCATTGCTGTCATCGTACTCATCGGACAACAGCGTCTTCATCCGCAGGTCTTCCAATGCTTTGTCAAACTCATCCAAAAGACCCTGAATCTCCGGGAGCAATCCGGCATCATTCTCCTCATATCCCAGAACAATATAGGTATCGATCTCCTCATACAATTCCTGTAAATGATGGAACACACTCACATCGTCCTTGAGACTCTTTAGTTCTTTCATTTTGGCCGTGGATTCTGCTGCATCATTCCAAAAATCCGCTGCCTCCATCTCTCGTTCTAATTCTTCAATACGCCTTGACTTATTCGCTAAGTCAAAGTGAATCCCTCACTTCCTGTAGCGGAGATTCATACGCTTGCAGCTGTTGTTTAAAAGCGTCAAGTTCTACCACAGAATTCACCTCTTTCTTATCCTAATTACTAAGGATTTTTATATGTCAATGCTACCGGCTCAGTTCGCCACGCAGCACTTCCATCGCTTTTACAATCTGGTTATCCAATGATTCGTCGTAGGAATCATCCTCGCCCCCCAGAAATTCATACTCCAGTTCGATATCCGGAGAAATGCCCACCTTGTGAATACACTCTCCACTGGGGGTATAATAGGTTGCCATGGTAATCTTGATGGCACTTCCGTCGGACAAAGGAATCGTCGTCTGCACAATGCCTTTGCCATAAGTCTTGGTACCAATCAAGGTGCCGTAGTCAAAGTCTCGGATCGCCCCGGCAAAGATCTCTGCCGCACTGGCGGTATACTCGGACGTCAACACCACAATAGGAATCGTAATACAATGCTTTGCATCCGACGTATAAGTAGTGCGCTCCCCATTCTTATCTTCCATATAAACCGTCGTACCCTTCGGCAGAATATCATCCAGAATCGCTGTTACCGAATCCACCAGGCCGCCGCCATTATAGCGCAAATCGAAGATCACCGCCTGCATGCCCTGTGCCTGCAAATCGCTCATAGCATCCTCAAACTGCTGTAATGTATTATCGGAGAACTCTGAAATGTACACATAACCAATCTCATGGTCTAACATCTTATATTCCACACTGGGTACAGATACTTTGGCTCTTGTGATCTTAACCACATCGGTCTTGCCGTCCCGCACATATTCGATGGTCACCTCTGTCCCCTCTTCGCCGCGGATATAATGCACAAAATTATCCAGATCTTCCGACTCACCACGGTGTCCGTCTGCCGATACGATAATATCGTCCGTCTGCAGCCCCACCTGCTGTGCCGGTGAACCGTCATAGACGCTGACGACCTTTACCAGCCCCGAATCCTCATCCTTGGTCAGAACTGCGCCGATACCGGCGTAATTCCCGGTGGTATCAATCATCATATCCTCGTATTCCTGTGCCGTGTAGTAGACAGAATAGGGATCATCCAGTCCTTCCATCAATCCCTTATAGACACCCTCCGTCAAGGCTTCCTGATCGATATCCTCATAATAATAGTGGTCAATCAGTGTGGTGATATAGCCCAGTTTTGAGAAATTCAAACCGTCAGGCATTCCAAACCCACGACTCAGATAACTGCCACACAAGCCCAGCACAATCACTACCACCAGAAGTGTACCTATCACGCCGGTCAACACACCCCTGCGAAATGTCTTCTGCGGCTTCTTGGGCTTCGGTTGCCCTTCTTGCAACTGCGTCCCATTCTGTTCCCATTGTAAATCGCTCATAGTTCTATCCTTTTTCCATTCCTGTCATAATCTCCGGCGACAAACATCGTCACATCCCCAGCGCTTTTATACCTTCAGATGCTTCTTCAAGGTCATGCGGCTGCCAATATAACCAATGCCCACACCCAGCAACAGGGAAACCGGTATCAGTACCACAAACACATCCGTCACCGGAATAAAACTTACAAGATTACCGATAAACTGGAAACGCTCTGCCACGTAGTTCACAATCGCCTGATATAAAAAGAATAATAAAGCCAGTGGAATAATAGAACCAATCAAGCCAATAAAGACACCTTCCACAATAAAGGGTGCCCGTACAAAATTATCCTTCGCACCGATTAATTTCATGATAGCGATCTCTTCCTTACGCACGGAAATTCCCACCGTAACCGTATTATTGATTAGGAAGACTGCCACCGCAATCAAAATAATAATCACACCCACAAAAATATAACCAATCAGGCTATTAAAATCGGAGAGTGTCTTGGCTGCCAATTCCGACTGGTGCACTTCACGCACCCCTTCCAATCCTTCCAGATAATCCACCAGCGTCTGCTGCATGGAAACATCGTTGAGATAGATCTCGTAATGGGCGGAATTGGCTAGCGGATTGTCATTGGCAAATCCCTCCGCCATCTCCTCTCTGCCCTCAAAATAATCTTTCTTAAAGGATTCCCAGGCTTCCTCTGCCGTGATGAAATCGTATGATGCCACTTCGGCGCGTTTTCCAATCTCTTCGCCAACAGCATCCATCTGCTCCTGGGTCACACCCGGATTAAAATAAACAATGACTGCAACGCCCTCTTCTGCCGAGTGCACCATCTCTGTAAAATTGACTCCAAGCGCATAAAAGACGCCAAAAAGGAAGATGCAGGCCGACATAGTGGCAATGGATGCCAGCGAAAACAACTTGTTGCGCCAGATATTCTTCAGGCCTTGTCCCACATTATACCAAAAGGTACTAAACTTCATGTGTATCACCCCATTTCCCGTCATGTACCACGACGCCTTTTTTGATTGTGATCACACGCTTGTCCATCTTGCGGACAATCTCACTGTTATGGGTGACAACCACCACCGTTGTCCCGCGCTCATTAATCTCTTCCAACAGATGCATAATCTCCCATGCATTTGTATTATCCAGATTCCCTGTCGGCTCGTCCGCCAACAGAATCTTCGGTTCATTGACCAGTGCTCTTGCAATGGCCACACGCTGTTGTTCCCCGCCGGACAACTGCCGCGGCAGCGATTTATACTTGGCAGCAAGGCCAACCAGCGAGAGCATCAGCGGCACCTTGCGCTTGATCTCCTTCGTGGATGCCTCCACTACCTTCATGGCAAATGCAACATTTTCATATACATTGCGATCCTGTAACAAACGGAAATTCTGAAAAACAACGCCAATATTTCTACGGAAATAGGGGATGTTCTTGTGGGTGACAGCAGATAAGTTCTGACCATTGATGGTAATCTCACCCTCCGTAGGCTCCAGTTCTTTGAGCAACAACTTAATCAGGGTGGATTTCCCCGAGCCGCTCTTACCCATAACAAACACAAACTCCCCTTGCTCAATCTTGATGTTCACATCGTTGAGCGCCGGCACACCTTGCTGGTATGTCTTACTTACGTGTTCCAGTTGAATCATTTTTATTCCTGCTTTCTATTATTAGTAGTCCTGCGCTTCCATGTATTTCATGTATTTCACAACCATCAGCGCAATCTTAAATGTGATGGCATCCTCAAAGACACGCAGATCCAGTCCGGTGCTCTTCTGGAGCTTATCCAGACGATAGACCAGCGTATTGCGATGTATGTATAACTGGCGGGAGGTCTCTGATACGTTCAGACTGTTCTCGAAGAATTTGTTGATGGTGGCAAGTGTCTCCTCGTCAAATTCATCCAGTGCTTTTCCTCCGAAAATCTCCTTGATAAACATCTTACAGAGGGGAATCGGCAACTGATAAATCAAACGGCCAATACCCAGCGCCGAATAGGCGATGATATTCTTATCCTCAAAGAAAATCTTGCCGACATCCAGTGCCATAGCGGCCTCCTTGTAAGAACGGGAGACTTCCTTGATCTCGCCCACAATGGTGCCATATGAGACACGGACAGGTTCCTCTCTGTCCCCCAGTGCATCGATAATCACCGACGCCGTCTTTCGGATATCATCATAGGACTCCTGCTCCGTCAACTCCTTGACCACAATAATATTGCGCTCATCCACCGCAGTGACGAAATCTTTGGTTCTTCCACTAAACAGACTGCGAATCCGATCAATGGCATCGCCGTCCTTGTGCTCTCCCGTCTCGACAATCATAACCACGCGGCGTGCGTTGATATCCACATGCAACTTTTTGGAGCGATTGTAGATATCTACCAACAGCAAATTGTCCAACAGAAGATTCTTGATGAAGTTATCCTTGTCAAAACGCTCCTTGTAGGCAACCATCAATTCCTGAATCTGGAACGTGGCAATCTTACCCACCAGCAAGGCTTCCTCCTCATCATTGCCCTTTGCAATGACAATGAACTCCAGTTGCTGTTCATCGTATACTTTAAAGAACTGACAGCCAGACACCACCTGACTCTCCGCCTCAGAAAGCGCAAACGTCACTGCCGACTCACGATATTGTCCCGGTTCGCTCAGTGTGGATGCCAAAACGCCACCTTCACTGTCAACAACAGCGAAATCAATCTTGGTTATCTGATGCAGACCATCAATGGTGTTTTGTAATGTCTGATTGGAAATCATAACAGTTCCTCCCTCATCTATACAATTTCCACAATTCGGAAATGTACTTTTTTGAACTTTTTCACATACTTATTCTACATTTTAATATAAAATGCCAAAAAAAGAAAGAGGTGGACACCATTTTTTTATGCAAAATCCCTTTTGTCGAAAAAAGTTCTACAAAAGGTATCTTTTTCCGACATTATTTTACATTTTAAAAGTCAATTCAATTTTCAAAAATCGACATTTTTTATCAGAAGTTGACAAAACAACCGTTCTTTTTGTTCTTGCCAAAATACGTGTTTTTTTCTGTTTTTCTGTGGATAAAGTTGATAATTCCGTTCATAAGTCCATTTTTCCAGTATTTTCGCGTAAAAAAATGTGGATAACTCGAAACTTTAAAATCGAAAATCATTCTTCTTTTGTGCAGAAATCTATTTTTTTGTGCATATTTTCCAAAAGTGATTTTCTCAATTGACAAATCAGTTGTCAGAATATTTATCCTATTGCAAGCACAACGTCCATTTTCCTCGTCGCCCTAACA
>CAMAKU010000014.1 GCA_945836255.1 uncultured Roseburia sp.
CTGTAATTGTCGGCTGCACAGGATGTTTGATGGGATTCTTCCTTTGCTTTGCTTCCGAGAAGTTCAAAGTTGAGGTGGATGAAAGAGAAGAAGCGATTCTTGGCGTTTTGCCGGGGAACAACTGTGGTGGATGCGGTTATGCCGGATGTTCCGGTCTTGCTGCTGCCATTGTAAAAGGAGAGGCACCGGTCAACGGTTGCCCGGTGGGCGGCGCTCCGGTGGGTGCGCTGGTAGGCGAGATTATGGGTGTTGCGGCAGAGGAAGGCGTTAAGAAAGTAGCCTTTGTAAAATGTGCCGGTACCTGTGAGAAAGCAGAAAAAGATTACGAATATGCCGGTGTAGAAGATTGTCAGGCGATGGCATTTGTTCCGGGGGGCGGACCAAAAAGTTGTAACTATGGCTGCCTTGGCTTTGGAAGTTGTGTTAAAGCATGTCCCTTTGATGCTATTCATATTGTAGATGGAATTGCAAAGGTAGATCCGGAGACATGTAAGGCCTGTGGCAAATGTATTGATGCTTGTCCAAAGCATTTGATAGAGTTTATTCCTTATGATGCCACGACAGTGGTTGCATGCAGTTCCAAGGATAAGGGCAAGGATGTCATGAAGGCATGTTCTGTAGGCTGTATTGGCTGTCATCTGTGTGAAAAGAATTGTGAGCATGATGCCATCCATGTCGTTGACAATGTGGCATATGTGGATCAGGAGAAATGTACCGGATGCGGTAAGTGTGCCGAGAAATGTCCGAAGAAGATTATTCTTTCCAAATAAGACACGGACACGTTTGGTAGCATCGTGTTAACAGACTCCCTCTTAAGCAGACAGAGGAAATCACCAAATCTGCTTAAGGGGGATTTTATTTTTCTCATCTCATAGGAAATCGGAATACAGGGGTGTTGGCTAAGGAGCCTGACATTTCTTATTGTAGAATGGTATAGGGAATCGTGGTGCCCATACCGGAGGTGTGTAAGATGTCACCATCCGATGTGAGAAAAACAGCTTCCGTATTCGGCAGAGATTCTACATATTCCAATCCATCATCGGCACCCATCAAAAAGACCAAGGTGCTCAAAGCGTCGCAATCAACGGAGTGGTCGCTGATAATGGTTACGGAATCCAGACCGTTATTGCAGGGATATCCGGTGGAAAGATCAAGAATATGATGATAGAGGGTACCATCTGCCTCAAAATAGCGTTGATAGGTTCCCGAAGTGACTACGGATTGTGTGGTGACTTGTAAGGAAACCGCAGCCTCGCCATCAGAGGAAAATGGCTTTTGGATAGCAATCTGATAGTATGAGGGATTGCCGGGCTTAGGCCCAACACTGAGTACGTTGCCCCCGAGATTGATCAGTCCGCTGGTCACACCATGGTCATTCAAATATTGCTTCATCTGATCGGCAATATATCCTTTTGCAATTCCTCCCAGATCAATGGCAGCATCGGGATTCGTCAGCGTCACCTGATTGCCGTCAATCATCACTGCGTGATAATCAATGGTGGCAAGAGCAGCAGCAATGGCCTCCGGAGAAGGGACTTCTCTGTCTGTCGTTTCAGAAAAATCCCAGAGGGAAGAGAGTCGCCCCACAGTAATATCGAATCGTCCATTGCTTTTTTCGGAATATTCCAGTCCCTTTTGCAGAAGCGTGATGGTTTCGTCCGCTACGGTGACGGCAGTTCCGTTACTGTGGTTGATGTTCCAGATATCGGTGCCTTCTTTGGTGGTGCTGAACAGGTCCTCATATTTCTGTGCCAGTGTAAGGCATCCATCCAAATAAGTTTCATATTTTGAATCGTACAAAGTAATCTGAATAACTGTATCAAAATAGATGCCGGTTTTGGAGATGTTATCCTGCTGTCTGCCGCATCCGGTGATGAGAACTGTCGGGGTAAGCAAACAGAGGCTGAGTACGAGAGATAGTAATTTTTTCATAGATCGTTCGTCCCTTTCTTATTGACGTGTCTATGATAGCATAAATAAATTGCATTAAAAAGAGATATTGGATATAATTACATTGGTTTATTAGGGATATGGAAGGAATGTAACGTGAAGAATCGATTTAAGAACAAAAAGAGAATTGTGGTTAAGATCGGATCCTCTTCCTTGCAGCATAAAAAGACAGGGCAGTTGGATTTTGTGAAATTAGAGAAATTAGTGCGGGCATTATGCGATATGAAGAATCAGGATATGGATGTGTGTCTGGTTTCTTCGGGCGCAATTGCGGTGGGGCGTAAGATGTTAGGAATTGCAAAACGACCCAAAAATATCTCTACAAAGCAGGCATGTGCAGCGGTGGGGCAGGCCAGTTTGATGATGACGTATCAGAAATTGTTTGCAGAGTATCATCAGAAGTGTGGACAGGTGCTGATGACGAAAAAGACCATGCTTGATAATGTCTCACGGAAAAATGCACAGAATACCTTTGAGGAACTGTTCCGTTTGGGCGTGATTCCTGTGGTAAATGAAAATGATACCGTCAATACCTATGAGATTCAGTTTGGCGATAATGATTCTCTGGCGGCATTGGTGGCATCTTTGATTGGCGCAGATCTTTTGATTCTCCTGTCTGATATCGACGGTTTGTTTACCGCAGATCCTAAGACGAATCCGGATGCCAAACTGGTTCATACCGTAACCTCTGTGGATGAGAATTTGTTACATATGGCAAGTTCCAAAGCAGGCAGTGATGTGGGCACCGGAGGGATGACAACGAAACTGAATGCTGCCAGAATTGCCACCTATTCCGGAGCGGATATGGTGATTGCCAACGGTGAGGATGTGGGAATCCTCCATCGTATTTTGGAAGACGATTTTGTGGGAACCGTCTTTACGGCATGCCCGAAAGACGATTTCTTTATTGCGGATTTTATAGAGGAGAATATGAACGGATGACAGAGGAAAAGATTGCGAGAATCAATGCTTTATATAAAAAATCTAAGACAGAGGGATTGACGGAGGCGGAATATGAAGAACAGCATGCTCTGCGCCAGGAATTTCTGGATTCCGTCAGAAAGAATCTGAAATCGCAGTTGGATAACATCGATATTCAGGAAGATGACGGTACGGTTGTCAATCTCGGAGAAAAATATGGTCACAAAAAATAGTATCCGTAGATCGTTATTGGAAAAACGCTGGAATCTGACAGAGAACCAGCGACAAGAGATGAGTCAGTTGGCGTCTGCGCGAGCCATCGAACAGCCCATGCTGGAACAGGCATCCACACTATATCTTTATAGTGCCACCGACGATGAACTGTCATTGGCAATATTGATGGACTGGGCACTGCGCAATCACAAAGTGGTTGGCATGCCAAAAGTACATGGTGATACGATGGATTTCTATCAGATTCATTCTTTGGAAGATCTTCGTCCGGGCGCGTTTGGCATATTAGAGCCTGTGGAACAGCACTGCGTGTTGTTACATGATGCGGATGCAATTTGCATGGTTCCGGGGATTGGCTTTGATACTTCTGGTGGACGTTTGGGACATGGCAAAGGGTTCTATGACAAATATTTTGCTCAGTATCCGTCCCTGATTCGCATCGGATGTGCTTATGATGTTCAGATGGCAGAATGTATTCCGACGGAGCCTTTGGACATACCGATGCATTATATTTTGACACCGACACAATGGATTGATTGTAGATGGGAGAAGAGAGAATATGACGAATGATCTTTTACAAATTGGAGCAGCGGCCAAAGAGGCTTCCGGCACATTACAGGTGATGGGATCCGCGCTCAAAGATGATGTGTTGCGCCAGGTGGCACATTATTTGGTGGAAGATACCGATCTGATCTTAAAAGCGAATGAAGAAGATATGGCCCGGGGGCGAGAAAATCATATGCCGGAAGGACTGTTGGATCGCTTGCTGCTGACGCCGGGACGGATTGCACAGATGGCAGAAGGTTTGTGCCAGATTGCCTTGTTGGAAGATCCGATCGGGGAAGTTTTGTCTATGAAGAATCGTCCCAATGGATTGCGTATTGGTAAAAAACGTGTGCCGCTGGGGGTTGTAGGAATTATTTATGAAGCGAGACCCAATGTGACGGCGGATGCCTTCGGATTGTGCTTTAAGACCGGAAATGCTGTGATTCTCAAAGGCGGGAGCGATGCAATTTCTTCCAATATTGCCATAGTGGAGAGCATTCGGCGTACGCTTCGACGTTGCCAGGTAACACCGGATGCCATTGGATTGATTACCGATACCAATCGTGAGACAGCGACTGCTTTTATGCAGATGAATGAATATTTGGACGTGTTGATTCCCCGGGGTGGAGCCGGATTGATTCAGGCGGTGGTACGTCAGGCAACGGTTCCGGTGATTGAAACGGGCACCGGCAATTGTCATATTTATGTGGATGAGACGGCTGATTTGGCCATGGCAGTGGATATTATCGAAAATGCAAAAACACAGCGGATTGGCGTCTGCAATGCCTGTGAGTCTCTGGTGATTCATAAAGATGTTGCCAAACAGATACTTCCAATGATAAAAAGCCGACTCTTTAATCATCAGGTAGAAATGCGGGGAGATGATGCGGCACTGGCAATCTGTCCGGATCTGATGCGTGCTACCGAAGAGGATTGGGGCACGGAGTATCTGGACTATAAGATTTCGGTCAAGATTGTTTCGGATATTGATGAGGCGATTGCGCATATCAATCGCTATAATACCGGGCATTCGGAGGCAATTGTCACCACAGATTATAATCATGCAGAACAGTTTTTGAATGAGGTGGATGCAGCTTGCGTCTATGTCAACGCATCGACGCGCTTTACGGATGGGTTTGAATTTGGGTTTGGTGCTGAGATCGGTATCAGCACTCAGAAATTGCACGCAAGGGGACCGATGGGGTTGGAGGCTCTGACCAGCACGAAATACATCATTTATGGGAACGGACAGATCCGGCCCTGATGAGTGTTATAAGTCGGTGATATTCGTGAACCGTAAAAAGGAAGATTATGTAATTGAGTATTTTTGTCGGAAGGCTATGCGCCCATGAGAAAATGCTAGAAAGTGGATTTTTCATATCATAGAAGAAGGTAAAGGAAGGTTATTATAACAGATGCACGATATCAGTTCATACGAATTTGATTTAACAAAAGAAGTTCCGATAAGTGAGCCACAACGACAATTTTACTACATGGCGAAAGCGAAGAAGTTGGTTGAGGAGTTGGAGCAAAAACTTGGCCGTAAACCAAGTTTTCATGTCGCAACTTTTGGTTGTCAGATGAATGCCAGAGACTCAGAAAAATTAACTGGAATATTGGAGCAAATTGGCTATGTGGAGGCGGATTCGGAGGATGCGGATTTCGTCTTATATAATACCTGTACCGTGCGGGAGAATGCTAATAATAAAGTATACGGTCATCTTGGTTATTTGCATAATAAAAAGAAAAAGAATCCCCATATGATGATTGCACTCTGCGGCTGTATGATGCAGGAAGAACATGTAGTGGAGACGATTCGCCGCAAATATCAGTTTGTGGATTTGGTTTTTGGCACCCATAATATCTATAAGTTTGCGGAGTTGCTGGTACAGGCATTTTTGACCCGTCAGATGGTGGTGGAGATCTGGGAGGATACCGATCAGATTGTAGAGAATTTGCCGGTGGAGCGTAAATATCCCTTTAAATCCGGTGTCAACATTATGTTTGGCTGCAATAATTTTTGCAGTTATTGTATTGTACCTTATGTACGTGGCAGAGAGCGGAGCAGACAGCCGGAAGATATTTTACAAGAGATTCGCAATCTGGTGGCAGATGGTGTTGTGGAAGTGATGTTGCTGGGACAGAATGTGAATTCTTATGGTAAGAATCTGTCAGAACCAATGACCTTTGCGCAACTTCTAACCGAGGTGGAACAGATCCCGGGGCTGCAACGAATTCGTTTTATGACATCCCATCCGAAGGATTTGTCTGACGAACTAATTGAAGTTCTGGCGCATTCGAGCAAAATCTGCCGTCACTTGCACTTGCCGTTGCAATCCGGCAGCACGCGGATATTGGAAAAGATGAACCGCCGCTACACGAAAGAAGATTACTTGATGCTTGTGGACAAGATCCGGGAGAAGATACCGGATATGGCCATCACCACAGACATTATTGTCGGTTTCCCGGGAGAGACGGAAGAAGATTTTTTAGAGACAATGGATGTGGTAGAAAAAGTGCAATATGACAGCGCATTTACCTTTATTTATTCCCGACGAACAGGTACGCCGGCGGCTTCTATGGAGGGACAAGTGCCGGAAGAGGTTGTAAAAGATCGATTTGATCGTTTGCTTAAGCGGGTGCAGGAGATTTCGGCACAGAAGGCGGGCTGTTATACCGGGCAGGTGGTTGAAGTGCTTGTGGAAGGCGAAAATGAGCATGACGCTGCTCTGGTTACGGGGCGAATGAGTAATAATTCTATTGTCCATTTTGCCGCAGACGCCTCTCTGATTGGTTCGCTGGTGCAGGTGAGACTTACGGAGTGTAAAGGATTTTATTATATTGGGGAAATGGTATAGATGAATAAGCGTTTTGGGAAAAATGATTTTCTACTGTTTGCCGGCTTTCTGATGCTAGCGGTAGTGATACTTGTTGTTTATCTGTTCCATCAGGCCCCGACGGCCAGTTATGCAGTGATTACAGTGGATGGCCGTGTGTATGGCACGTATGAACTGTCAGACAGCCAGACCATCGAAATTAAAGAAGATGGGGTGGTGACCAATGTGGTACGGATTGCGGATGGCACTGTTTTTATGGAGCGTGCTGATTGTCCTGACCAACTGTGTGTGAAGCAGGGGAAAAAGAACCATGATCAGGAGAATATTGTCTGCCTGCCCAATAAAGTGGTGGTAACTGTCTATGCAGAAGATGAGGCGGCGTATGATTCCATTGCGAACTAAGAGGATACTATGAAAAAGAAAGTTGCTATACTAGGTGTTTTTTTGGCACTGGCATTGATTTGTAGTTATGTTGAATCATTGATTCCCTTTTATTTTGGTGTTCCCGGTATGAAATTGGGATTGACCAATGTAGTGGTACTTCTTTTGCTGTATTTTTTTGGCGCAAAGGAGGCGCTGTTGGTGTCGGTGATGCGGATTCTGCTTTCCGGCTTTATGTTCTCCAATGCCTTCAGTATCCTTTATAGTCTGGCAGGGGGTATCTTAAGTTGGGCTGTGATGCTGTTGTTAAAAAAAACAGGACGTTTTCATATGGTTTCCATCAGTATCTGTGGAGGTATCACACATAATCTGGGGCAAATACTGGTGGCGATGGTTGTGGTGAAGAATTATTATATCTTCGGATATTTTCCATTTCTCTTTATTGGTGGAGGGATTACAGGGTTGTTGATTGGCCTTGTGGCACAGGAGATTTATCTGAGAACAAAACATATCATACATTAAAGGTTGGTGACGTTATGTATTCTTATATTTCAGGGGAATTAGCGGAAGTCAATGAAGATACCATTGTGGTGGATAATCATGGTATTGGTTATGAATGTCATGTACCTAAGTCGGTAATCTATCAACTGCCGGCTATCGGTGATCGTGTCAAGATATATACGTATCTTTATGTTCGGGAAGATGCGATGCAGTTGTTTGGATTTCGCACCAAAGAAGAATTGGAACTGTTTCAACTATTGATTGGCGTCAATGGTATTGGACCAAAAGGGGCTTTGGCGGTGTTGGGTGTTTTGTCGGCGCAGGATCTGAAATTTGCGATTCTGGCAGAAGATGCCAAGGCTATTGCAACAGCACCGGGAATTGGCAGTAAGACAGCACAACGCGTTATCATTGATCTGAAAGACAAGATCGACCAGATTGCACCGGCGGGCATTTCCGGTGTGACACCTCTTGCCGGAGGCAGTCAGGTCAAATCCGATGTGATAGATGCCATGACATCATTGGGGTATTCGGCATCGGAAGCACTTCGTGCGATGGAAGGAATGGAAATCCGTGATGATGATCGTGTGGAAGTCATCCTCAAGGAAGTCCTCAGAAAAATGTCTTTTTTATAGGAGATTATCATGGAAAAACGGGTAATAGCAACAGAAGTTCTTACCGAGGATCATGCATCAGAGAATACTTTGCGTCCGACCCGATTAGCGGAATATATCGGACAACAGCGAGTGAAAGACAATCTTACGGTATATATTGAAGCGGCGAAGAATCGGCAGGAAGCTCTGGATCATGTCTTGTTTTATGGCCCTCCCGGTCTGGGCAAGACAACCTTGGCTTGTATTATTGCCAATGAAATGGGTTCCAATATTAAGATTACTTCCGGCCCGGCCATCGCTAAGACCGGAGATATGGCATCTATTTTATCGAATTTGCGGGAGGGAGACGTGCTGTTTATTGATGAGATTCATCGCCTCAATAAGCAGGTGGAGGAATTCCTCTACACGGCAATGGAGGATTACGCCATGGATGTGCTGATCGGTAAGGAGAATTCGGCAAAATCCGTGCGTATTGAACTGCCTCGGTATACGTTGGTTGGTGCAACCACGAGAGCGGGATTGCTTTCGGCACCTTTGCGGGATCGATTTGGTGTGGTACATCATCTGGAATATTATACGCCGGAGGAATTACAGACCATTGTGTTACAGTCAGCACAGAAGTTAAATGTGCCAATTGATACGGCAGGCGCTTATGAACTGGCAAGGCGTTCCAGGGGAACACCGAGAATTGCAAATCGTTTTCTACGCCGTGTGCGAGATTTTGCGGAAGTGAAATATGATGGTGTTGTGACCCGGGAGGTGGCAGCGGCAGCCTTGGATCTTCTGGATATCGATTCCATGGGATTGGACCGTAACGACCGCAAGATGCTGGAGACAATGATTCATAAGTTTGGCGGTGGACCGGTAGGGTTGGAGACACTGGCAGCGGCAATCGGTGAAGACGCAGGAACCATCGAAGATGTGATTGAACCGTTCCTGGTAATGAACGGTCTTTTGATGCGTACCCCGAAGGGACGCGTTGCCACTGATTTGGCGTACCATCAGTTGGGGATTGAAAAATAGTGGGATAAGTCTTGTTTTTCTGACCCTGACCCGATATAATAAATAGCATGTAGACAGACATTAGGAGGAAGCTTTTTATGACTGCAAAGAAAAGCGCGGAAGTCATTATTGATGGTAAAGTATATACTTTGAGCGGATATGAAGAAGAAGGATATCTGCAAAAGGTAGGCACTTATATCAATAATAAGATCAATGAATTTAATGAGATGGATGAGTTCCGTAGATTATCGGCGGACACGAGACATACGCTGATTGCCCTCAATATTGCAGATGATTATTTTAAAGCCAAAGAATCTGTCGACAAATATGAATTCGATATGGAACAAAAAGAAAAGGAGATTTATGATCTGAAGCATGATTTGATCTCCGATCAGATTAAGATAGAGAATCTGGAAGAAAAGATTAAGACGTTAGAAGCGGACAAACAGGAATTGCTTGTACATAAGTCTAAGTTGGAAGCCTCTCTGGAAGATGCACTTCTGGGAGGTATACAAGATTAAGAGCGTATGGGGACAGTGAGGTTGCTGTCCCTTTTGTATATTTATTGCACATTACAAGACACGAATGGGAGCGTTTATGAGTAAAGAAGGTCTGGAATTATTATCTCCGGCGGGAAATCTGGATATCTTTAAAAGTGTAATCGGTGCAGGCGCAGATGCGGTCTATTTTGGTGGAGAAGCCTTTGGTGCCCGCGCGTATGCGCCTAATTTTACCATGGACGAGGGCAAGGAAGCGATTCGCTACGCCCATCTGTATGGTCGAAAAGCATATTTAACAGTGAATACGCTGTTAAAGAATAAAGAAATCGAACAGCAGTTGTACGATTATATCAGAGCATATTATGAGAATGGCATTGATGCAGTCATTGTGCAGGATATTGGTGTACTGGATTTCATTCATACATATTTTCCGGAATTGGCGATTCATGCCAGCACACAGATGACGATTACAGATGCGTATGGGGCAGAATTTGTGATGCATAAGGGTGTGTCCCGGGTTGTAACTGCCCGCGAGTTGTCCATGGCAGAACTCTCAGACATCTATCGGAAGACCGGTGTGGAGATAGAGACATTTGTTCATGGCGCATTGTGCGTCTCTTATTCGGGACAATGTCTGATGAGCAGTATGCTGGGAGGCCGTAGTGGTAATCGGGGGCGGTGCGCCCAGCCATGCCGGTTGCCATATCAGTTGTATGATGAGCAGGGACATTCCTGTGATATGCCGGGGGACTATCTGTTAAGTCTGAAGGATTTGTGCGGAATTGACCGGATTCGGGAATTGTCGGAAGCCGGTGTCTATTCTTTTAAGATTGAAGGGCGGATGAAGCAGATTGCATATGCCACTGGTGTGGTCGCTTTATATCGCAAATATATGGACGCTTATCTGGAAGGAAAGCGCGTGGTAGTGTCGGAGAAAGATCATAAACGGTTATTTGATCTTGGCAATCGCAACGGTTTTACGGATGTTTATTATGACCGCCAGAACCGTCAGGATATGATGACGTATACGAAGCCGTCCCATGAGAAGACGATCGATGATTCGGACACAATGACGGAACCTAAGATCTTGTTGTTCGGCGTCTGCCGGGTTCATAAAGGGCAGCCTCTTTCTCTGGAGGTGGAGACAGAGCATCAGATTCGTTGTTCCATGATTGGAGAACGGGTATTGGCTGCGGACAAACATCCCGTGACAAGGGCACAAATAGAGGAGAAATTGCAAAAGACAGGGAATACTCCGTTTTGTTTTCGACAGTTATATGTGGATGTGGATGAAGATGCCTTTGTACCCATGGGGGCAATCAATGAGTTGCGTCGCAAGGTGTTGGGTACACTGCAGGAAATTATACTGACAAGAGATATTCCCCGGCCGGTGGATCGGAATCCGCAAAAGGAACGGTTTTCCTGTGTGAATGAATCTCAGGACAGTGAACAGAATCTTCTTGTTGTTTGTAGCACAGATGACCAATTCCAGACAGCCGTGACGTATGGCTGTGTGAGGCGCATCGCTGTTTCGCTGGAATTGTTGTGCTGGAATAATCGGCGTATGATGCCGGAGGAATGGGTAAAACAGAATTTGAATCAGTATCTTCAGCAGGCATCGGATGCGGGAAAAGATCTCTATGTTATGCTACCTTTGATTTGTCGGCAGAAGGAGATGGAACTGTTCAAGGAGTACGCATTTTTGTTTCGCAAAAAGGAATTGGCAGGTATGATTGCCTGTTCTTATGATGCCCTTGGCTTTCTGGAACATATTCATTATCCGGAGCGAAAGATTATCACCGATTATCGCATCTACACGTTTTCCAATGTGAGTGTCCGTGCGTTGCGCAAATATGGGTACGACGACCAGTGCGCACCATTGGAGTTAAATTACAAGGAATTGCGGCATCGCTATAACGGATGTTCCTATATGTTGATTTATGGAAGAATCCCGCTAATGCTTACAGCCACATGTCAGAATGCCAACGCACATGGTTGCAACAAAACGGTTGGTTTGCACTTTTTGCAGGATCGTTATCGGGAACAATTTCCCGTAAAAAATGTCTGTGCATTCTGCTATAATGAAATTTATAACAGCAAAGTTTATAATTTGATGTCGGAGCATACGCTTTTACAGGAACTGGGCTTTTTGGGATATCGGATTGATTTTTCGCTGGAATCTGCAGAGGAAGTGGCAGAGGTACTGGATCAGTATGCAAGTTTGTTTGTGCAGGCAAATTCTGACACAAAATATATACAGGCAGATGGTAATATTACCAAAGGCCATTTCAAACGAGGAGTAGAATAGTGGTTCATATTATTGTTTCAGCCAGCCGTTTTTCAATGATTATTTTGATGGCGATTTACACGTATTATTGTTTTGCGGCTTTAAAACAAAATATATCGCTCCGCAGACAGGAGCATCTGTATCGGAAACAGACGACGTTGATGTATGGTATTCTTCTAAATGGGAACCTGGTGTTGTACCTGGTGCTGGATGATGTGAAAGTACTGGGGTTATGCGCCTGCGAGATTTTGTTTTTTATTATCACCCTGACGATTTATCGCAAAATTTACGAACATGCTTCCAAATCGCTGGTCAACAATATGTGTATGTTATTGACTATCAGCTTTATCATTTTGACCAGACTGGATATGGAAAAGGCAATGAAGCAGTTTGTGTTTGCCGTAGTGGCGGTTGTGATTACCTGTTTTATCCCGATTCTGGTTGCTAAACTAAAAGTATGGGATAAGTTGGGCTTCCTCTATGGAGTCATCGGTATTGGCGGTCTGGGGTTTGTCTGCGTCGCTGCGTCGACGACTTATGGGGCTAAGTTAAATATCAGTATTGGACCGGTAGTGTTACAACCCTCCGAATTTATCAAGATTTTGTTTATCTTTTTTACGGCATGCATGTTATATAAATCGGTGGAATTTTCACATGTGGTCAAGACCACCTGTATTGCAGCCATCCATGTGCTGATTCTGGTGGCTTCCCGAGATTTGGGAGGTGCGCTGATTTATCTGGTCACCTATCTGGTGATGTTGTATGTGGCCACCAGAAAGCCGATTTATATGTTTTTGGGTGTTTCGGCAGGGGCATTGGCATCGGTGATTGCCTATTATCTATTTGCCCATGTGAGAGATCGTGTGATTGCATGGAAAGATCCCTTGAGCGTCATTGATGATCAGGGATATCAGATCTGTCAGTCACTCTTTGCCATTGGCTCTGGCGGATGGTTTGGCGTAGGTCTGGGGCAGGGCATGCCGGACAAAATACCGGTAGTGACCACGGATTTTGTTTTTGCGGCCATTGCAGAGGAGATGGGTGTTGTTTTTGCCATCTGTCTGATTTTTGTCTGCATCAGTTGTTTCCTGATGTTTTTTAACATCTCTATGCAGATAAAGGATAACTTTTACAAGTTGATTGCCCTTGGTATTGGAACGCTATATGGGACACAGGTTTTTCTGGCGTTGGGCGGTGTGACCAAGTTTATTCCGTCTACCGGTGTCACCCTTCCTCTGGTTAGTTACGGAGGAAGTTCCCTGCTGAGTACGATCATTCTGTTTGCAATTATTCAAGGCCTGTATGTTTTACAGGTGGATGAAGGAGAAGTTAATGAAGGGACTAAAATCACATCAAAGAAACGACGAAAAAGAAGTTGAAATCCTGGACTTTAATGATAAAGATCGCCGCTCGCACAGGAAAGAACCTAAAAAACGGGGACGCAATAAGGAATATGCTATCGTTACCTATGTTTTTTTGACGTTATTTATCTGTATGACAGCATATCTGATCTATTTTATGCAGGTAAAAAGTGACGACTTTATCAATAATTCATATAATGCGAGACTGGCAACGCTGGCAGATCAGACCATTCGGGGCGATATTCTGGCCAATGACGGGACGATTCTGGCGAAGACCCAGGTGGATGAGCAGTTGAATGAGACACGTTATTATCCCTATGGCAGAGTGTTTGCACATGCAGTGGGGTATTCCGTCAATGGGATGGCCGGAGCAGAACTGGATGCCAATTATAATTTGTTGCGGTCGAATTCGTTCATTTTGACACGGATTGCCAATGAGATTGCCGGTCATAAGAATCAGGGGGATGATGTGGTTACCACGCTGGATGTATCGTTGCAGCAAACTTGTTATGATGCCTTGGGAAGTTATGAGGGGGCAATCATTTGTATCGAGCCCTCTACTGGCAAGATTCTTGCTATGGTATCGAAACCGGATTATGACCCCAATACCATCGCGCAGAACTGGGATACTTATGTGTCGGAGGATTCGGATTCTACGGCGCTTTTGAATCGTGCTACGCAGGGGCTGTATGCCCCGGGTTCTACCTTTAAGATTTTTACGTTATTGTCCTATCTGCATCAGAATTCACAGGCTTCCGATTTTTATTATGATTGCAATGGCACCTATACCTATGAGGGCTATTCCATGCATTGTTACAACGGCAAGGCCCATGGCAGTGAAAATCTCATGGATGCCTTCGGCAATTCCTGCAACTGTGCCTTCTCTCAAATTGGATTGGAATTGGATATTTCCGGTTACAATAAATTGTGTAATCAACTCTTATTTAATCAGTCACTTTCGACCGCACTGAAGAATACGGCAGTCAGCCGGATGTCCTTGTCCAAAGACAGTTCCAAGTCTTTGATTATGCAGACGGCCATTGGTCAGGGGGAGACCATGGTGTCTCCGTTGCACATGGCTATGGTGGCCAGTGCCATTGCCAATCAAGGGGAATTGATGGAACCGTACATCATTGATCATACGCAGAATGACGGCGGTACCATTGTCAAACAGTTTGATCCGGTAAGCGCCGGGGCGCTGATGTCCAAAGCGGATGCACAGACCTTACAGCAATTTATGCGGTATGTGGTGACCAACGGAACCGGAAGCCTTTTAAATAGCGATACGTATACCGCATACGGCAAGACTGGTACGGCAGAATTCAGTTCCAATAAGAATCAGGATCATTCCTGGTTTGTAGGCTATGCACAGGATGCCAATGGAAGACAGATTGCAGTTGCCGTGGTTATGGAAAGCGTGGCATCCGGCGGTTCCTATGCAGTTCCGGCAACGAAGACTATTTTTGATCATTATTTCGCTGCCTATTAGGATGAGGTGAATATGAAGTGGTATCAGGAGTTATATGTAAGTGACAATATTAAGGCAGAACCCAAAACAATCCGCTTTCTGGTGGAACACGGTGTGCAAATCCGACCGTTGTATCTGATTGTGCTGTCGGAACTGGAAGATGGACAGTTAGAGATTATTCCGGTGCATACGTTGAAATTGCCGGTTTTCCGAAAGAAGGACTATTCTGTCGTAGGCGTTGCCAAAGGGTATTATTATGCCAGAAGTCTGGTGGAGCGGATGGTATCGGATGTTTACACGCAGACGGGTGATTGTAATGTCAAATTATATTTCGCATCGCATTTTGATGATAATAAAGGGGAAGATATATGACAATTCTATTATTCCTATTAAAAATCATTGGTATCATTCTACTGGTGATTCTTGGTATTTTGGTTGTTAGTCTGCTCTATGTGGTTTTGCTGCCGTGGCATTACTCCATCGAAGGTGCGCATCATCAGACGGATGGCTGGAGCGGTTTCATTGCAGCCAGCGGATTTTTGAATTTTTGGCAGTTTCATCTGAAAGAAGAACAGCAGGAGTATCAACTGTTTGTCTATGCGTTTTGGGGCAGACTTCAGTTGTATCCCAAAAAGAAAAAGAAGTCTAAGCCACAACGCGACCAGAAGACGGCGGAGGAAACTGTTTTAGATGAGCAGGATATTGCAGATATTCTCTCAGAAAAAACGGTGGCACGCCAGCCCAATCCAACCATACGTCAGACACAGGATACGAAGCAGCAAACCAAGAAACAGCCACAGGGCACAGATCGCCAAAAGACGACAGAAAAACATCAGCCGAAGCGCCAGCAAAAACAGAAAAAGAAACATCGTAATGCCGGATTTTCCAGGGAACGGTGGGAAGATTTTCATAATCAGTGCAAAGATGAGCATAATAAAAATGCAGTGCTGTTTCTGGCCAAGAAGATTCTATGGTTTATCAAAAAGGTTCGGCCACGTATTCTGGAGGCGGATGTGACCTTTTCACTGGGAGACCCCGCATGGACCGGCGGTGCGACCGGATTACTTAGTCTTTGTCCCGGTTGCTATGGCAAACATACAAGCATTATCCCTGATTTTGAGAGTGATGAAATGTATGTGTGGGGCTGGATTCGCATAAAAGGAATTGTATTTTTCTGGCATATCGTTTATCTTATAATTAGTATTTATTTTAATAAAGATTGTAAGAAATTATTTCATTTATCATGAATAGGAGGAGAAGATGGATAAGAATAACGAAGTATTTAATGACACAGTCAATACCTTGTTCGATGGGATGGATGGCTTTATCTCCACGAAGACGGTGGTTGGCGATGCCATTCATATCGGTGATACCATCATTGTTCCGCTTGTCAATGTGACCTTTGGTGTTGCTGCCGGCGCATTCCGTGCTGACAATAAGAATAACAGCGGCGGTGGTATGGGAGGCAAAATGACACCCAGTGCCGTGCTTGTCATCCACAACGGTGTTACCCGCATGATTAGTGTGGATCGGAATTCCGGCATTGAGAAGATTCTGGATATGGTGCCGGATTTCGTAGATAAATTTACCAATAAAGCCGGTAGCGATCATACCGCACAGGATCCGGAAGCAAGAAAAAAAGCGGCAGAAGAGATGGAAGATATCTTGGCAGATGCCATTTCTGCCGAACCGGAAGAAGAAGCATAATTTTTCAAGAGAAGCATATACTAATCATAATGTATGCTTCTCTTTTATTATGAAAAAAGTTATTGGATTCGCATTATTTTTTGTTGGTATCGGCATTTTTATTGGTGTGTGTATCTCAAATGAGTGTATCTGCCTGATTCTGACGTTTGTGCTGATGTTTCTGGGATTTCGATTGTTCTGCCATGATTGACAGAATGAGAGAAGCAGACCATAGAGGATGATAGGTCGGATGAAGTAAAGATATGGTAAAAATGTAGAAAAAAAGGAACTGTCACATGGACAATTCCTCATTCATTATACACGCTCAACTTTGCCGGAACGCAAGCAGGATGCACATACGTACAACTTCTTCGGTGTTCCGTTAACGTTACATTTTACAGATTTGATATTTGACTTCCACATTCTGTTAGATCTTCTATGAGAATGGCTCACATTATTTCCGAAATGAGCTCCTTTTCCACAAACTGCACATTTAGCCATGATTGCACCTCCTTGGATTATGGTATTCGTGTTCGTTACAAAATCGCAACACGCATATTATATCAGAGGAATATTGAAAAAGCAACGCTTTTTTGAACTTTTTTGAAAAAATAATTGTAATTTACGAAAAATCGTTTATAATGAAAACATATTGTGACATTAAAATGGATGATTCATGCGGAGGTATATATATGCAAGGTCAAATGGAAACCAAATTAGGGAGAATAGTTATTGATTCTGATGTGATTGCCACCTATGCTGGCTCTGTTGCTGTGGAGTGCTTTGGTATTGTAGGTATGGCTGCTGTAAATGTCAAGGATGGTCTTGTGAAGTTATTGAAGAAGGATTATCTGAACCATGGTATCTCAGTAGACATTGATGAGAACAATGAAATCACACTGGATTTCCATGTGATCATCTCTTATGGCGTAAGCATTGCGACTGTATCAGATAACTTGATGGAGACTGTCAAGTATAAGGTAGAATCCTTTACCGGTATGACAGTAAAGACAATGAATATTTACGTTGAAGGCGTAAGAGTAATTGACTAAGGAGGACAGGTAAAGTGGAAATCAATACAATCAATGCGTCCCAATTAGCAAAGATGTTTCTGGCGGGCGCAAAGAATCTGGAGTCAAAAAAAGAGTGGATTAATGAATTAAATGTATTTCCGGTTCCGGACGGTGATACCGGAACGAATATGACTATGACGATTATGTCAGCAGCCAAGGAAGTCAGTGCATTGGACGATCCCGATATGAAGAGCCTGGCCAAGGCAATTTCTTCCGGATCTCTGCGCGGCGCACGTGGTAATTCCGGCGTTATTCTTTCGCAGTTACTACGTGGATTTACTAAGGCCATTGCAGACGTGGATGAAGTGGATGTTGATATCTTATGTGAGGCAATGCAGCGTGGTGTTGAGACGGCCTATAAGGCGGTTATGAAACCGAAGGAAGGGACGATTCTTACGGTTGCCAAGGGCGCGGCGGATAAGGCGCTGGAACTGGTTGACACTACGGATGATATCGTATTTTTTGTTGACGAAGTTGTAAAAGAAGCGGATCATGTGCTGAGCAAGACCCCGGATATGCTTCCGGTTTTGAAGCAGGCGGGTGTGGTTGATTCCGGCGGACAAGGCCTGGTGCAGGTGTTAAAGGGTGCATATGATTGTCTGCTTGGCAAAGAAGTTGATTATACCATCGAATCCGAACCAAGCGGTTCCGGTGTAGTGAAGATTGCACCGGAGACAGAGCAGGAAATCAAGTTTGGCTATTGTACAGAGTTTATCATTGTTTTAAATCATCCGTTGACGGATAAGCAGGAGCGCGAGTATAAGTCTTTCCTGGAATCTATTGGTGATTCTATCGTTGTGGTAGCAGATGATGAGATCGTTAAGACCCATGTACATACCAACGATCCGGGATTGGCAATCCAGACGGCGTTGACACATGGTTCTTTGAGTCGAATTAAGATTGATAATATGCGGGAAGAGCATCAGGAGCGTCTGATTAAGGATGCTGAGAAACTGGCGGAACAGCAGAAGATGCAGGAGGAGGCCACCGCTGACGCACCACAGGAAGAGGAAGTACCCTCTGAACCGCAGAAAGATATGGGGTTTGTGGCTGTTTCCATCGGTGAAGGTCTGAATCAGATTTTTACGGAATTGGGCGTGGATTATATGATCGAGGGCGGTCAGACGATGAATCCAAGTACGGAAGATGTGCTTGAGGCCATTGCAAAGGTGCCGGCCAAGACCGTATTTGTTCTCCCCAACAATAAGAATATTATTCTCGCTGCAAATCAGGCGGCATCTTTGTGTGAGGATAAGGAAGTGATTGTGCTTCCTACCAAGACAATCCCGCAGGGAATTACTGCGCTGATTAACTTTATTCCGGAGCAGTCTGCTCAGGAGAATGAACAGCGTATGACAGAAGAGATCGCATGCGTGAAGACGGGGCAGGTGACCTATGCTGTTCGGGATACGGTGATCGATGATAAAGAGATTAAACAGGGCGATTATATGGGAATCGGAGATAGCGGTATCTTATCGGTCAACACGGATATTCAGCAGGCATTTGTTGATATGATTGCCGAGATGGTGGATGAAGATTCTGCTATCATCAGTATCTATTATGGAGAAGACGTCTCCCAGGAGGATGCAGAGCAGTTGGTATCTCTTTTGGAAGAACAATTCTCTGACTTGGAAGTGGAACTGCAAGCAGGCGGTCAGCCGGTATATTATTATATTGCATCTGTTGAGTAGGAGATTTATGGATTTACATTCTTCGTTGCGCCAGATTAAGGGCATAGGGGAAAAAACAGAACAGTTATTTCAAAAGTTAGGAGTATACACCGTAGGTGATATACTCCTTCATTTTCCGCGCACTTATCAGGAATACCCGGAATTGTGCATCATAGATGATACGCTTGTAGGGCAGAATATTGCGTTTTTCGGACGGTTACATACACCGGCAGTTACACGTCGGGGGAAACGGATGGATGTAACAATAGCCAAGGTTTTTCAGGATGATTGTGCCGTGGAGTGTGTGTGGTTTCGTATGCCCTATATTGCCAAACAATTGCCGGTCAATGACGGAATCATATTCTATGGATGTCTGCTAAAAGATGGCAACCAATACAAAATGGAACAGCCGGCTATCTATCCACCGCCGCAATATCAGGCACTGCGCCGGACCCTACAGCCCATCTATACCCTCACTAAGGGATTGAGCCAGCAGATGGTTCGCAAAACGGTACAGGCGGTATTTGCTTCGACGGCAGATGCAGGAAGTGAAATTCTTCCGGCCCAGATTGTGGAGCGGGAGGCATTCCCGACATCGTGGGAAGCACTGCGTATGGTTCATTTTCCGGCAGATTTCGAGGAACTCTCCCTAGGTAGACGCCGCTTGGTATATGAGGAGTTTTTTTCTTTTATTCTTCATAGTCGATTACAACAGACTCAGTATGTGGCAGAGGAGAATCCGTGGTCTTTTCGAGAGGATTTGGTGGTTGAGCGGGCCATACAGGCTTTGCCCTATACGTTGACGGATGGTCAGGCACAGACGCTGTCTGCCATTCGCGCTGATTTGCGGGGAGACTACGTCTCGCAACGGTTGATACAGGGGGATGTGGGCTCCGGTAAGACGATTGTCGCTTTTTTGGTGATGCTGGATGCTGTATCCAATGGTTATCAGGCGGCATTGATGGCACCGACGGAGGTACTTGCCAGACAGCATGAAGCATCGTTCCGACAGTTATGTGACAATCTGGCATTGCCGTATCCGGTGATTTGTCTGACCGGTTCCATGACAGCGGCACAAAAGCGGGAGGCATACCAACAGATTGCAACAACAGAGCGTGCCTTTATTATTGGCACCCATGCACTGATTCAGGAAGGGCTTGCTTATCATCAACTGGCAGTGGTGGTGACGGATGAGCAGCATCGATTTGGCGTCAAACAGCGGGAGACCTTTTCACAAAAAGGAAGTTCACCGCATATTCTGGTGATGAGTGCCACCCCGATTCCCAGAACACTGGCGATGATTCTATATGGCAATATGCAGATTTCTGCCATTCACGAACTGCCTGCTGACCGGATTCCGATTAAGACTTGCGTGATTAAAGAGACAATGCGTTCCAAGGCATATGCCATGATTGCCAAAGAGATTCAAAATGGTCACCAGGCGTATATTATCTGTCCGCTGGTGGAAGCAAGCGAACAGACGGAGGCGGAGAATGTGACGGATTATACCAACCGTTTGCAGAGGATGTTTGGTTCCGGAGTATCCATTGCGTCTCTTCATGGACGAATGGCTGCAAAGGAAAAAAATCATATTATGGAACAATTTGTACAGGGGACAATATCGATTCTGGTCTCTACTACGGTAGTTGAAGTAGGAGTCAACGTGCCGAATGCTACGGTCATCATGATTGAAAATGCCAATCGTTTTGGTTTGGCACAATTACATCAGTTGCGGGGACGTGTGGGCCGGGGAAAATGGCAGTCCTATTGTATTCTGATGGATCAGGGAAAAGAAGCGAAGACAACCAAACGCTTAGAGGTGATGAAACAGTCAAATGACGGTTTCTATATTGCGCAGGAGGATCTGAAACTGCGTGGACCGGGAGACTTCTTTGGAATTCGGCAAAGTGGTGATCTGGGATTTCGTCTGGCAGATATTATCGGTGATGCAGATTTGTTGCAATTGGCGGCACAGGATGTGGAAGAACTCTTGCGCGTGGATTCGGTGTTGGAGCAACATCCGGCAATGACGGAGGATTTGTTTGCTACTGTCTCTGACAATCGTATGGTTTTATAATGGATTTTCAAAGAGAAAAGCCTGTGATTAGCACAGGCTTTTCTCTTTTACTTTGACATTTTATTTTGTTGTGATTCGATCATTTTATCGACCATGTAATTGCCAATGGAAGACTGCGTATCCTTGTGACCGTTTTTGCGCGATTCCTTGTGCAGTACAACACCAAGTTCATTGGCCAGTTCGCTTTTGAAACGGGCTAAAGCAGTTTTCGCCTCAGGGTCCATGGTCTTGCGGGGGTGTTTTGCCATGTGTTCCTCCCTGATAATCCTTTGACCAGGTTACAAGAATAGTATATGAGATTGTGGGTGTGATAACCCTAGAA
>CAMAKU010000015.1 GCA_945836255.1 uncultured Roseburia sp.
AGTATTAGGAGGAAGACGAATGGAGAAGAAAGAATGGAAAGCCCAGAAAAAGGCTTTCAGAAAAGCAAAGCACAAAGCGATCCGTCCTTGGAAAGGAATGTCCATTTTTTCCGGAATCCTTGCGGTTCTGTTTGCTATTGTATTTTTCATATGTAGTATGTTTGATAATACGATAGTGGCATTCGCAGGAGGTACATTCTGGGAATTGGAGAATGAAGACGAGAGTGCACAGTACTACACCTCGGATTTTGATTCCGTTGAGGATATGATTACCTACGGCGAAGAACTCTGCCAGCAGGTGGAGGCAGAAGGCGCAGCACTTCTGATGAATGAGAATCAGGCGCTGCCGCTGGATGAGGGCGCGAAGATCAGCACATTTTCCAATTCCAGCGTCAATATTGTCTACGGAGGTACCGGTTCCGGTAATATCGATGCCTCATCTGCAGAGACATGGAAGGGCGCATTGGAGAAATCCGGTTTTTCTGTAAATGAGACCTTATGGGACTTTTACGATACCGGTGATGGTGCGGCTTACAAATCAGACCGTGGCGGTACGGTTACAACAGCCGGTGCAACGACTTCGGAAGTTCCGTGGAGCGCTTATACGGACGAAGTGAAGAAGTCTGTCAGTGATTATGGTGATGCGGCGCTGGTTATGATTTCCCGTGTGGGTGGTGAAGGTGCAGATGCCACATACGACGGAGAGAATTATCTGGCATTGGATGACAATGAGAAAGAGATGTTATCCAATTTGGCACAGATGAAGAAGGACGGTACCGTGAAGAAGATCGTTCTTTTGATTAATTCTGCCAATGCACTTCAGGTTGATTTCTTAAAGGATAATGAATATGATATTGACGCTGCACTCTGGATCGGTGATGTTGGTATCAGCGGCATCAATGCCGTTGCCGATATTCTGGCAGGCAAGGTAAATCCTTCCGGTAGCCTGGTAGATACCTATTGCTACGACAACTACTCTTCACCGGCCATGGCAAACTTTACGCCGATTCAGTACGAAGGTTATGAAGAAGGCTTGATTCCGGATACGGCAGATACGTATATGATCTATCAGGAAGGAATCTATGTGGGGTACAAGTATTATGAGACCCGCTATGAAGATAAGGTGATGGGAAGCGGCAATGCCGGTGACTATGTCTATAGTGATAATGTGGCATTTCCGTTCGGTTATGGCCTGAGTTATACCACATTTGAATACAGCAATTATTCTGTTTCTTATGATGAGACAAGCCATAAGTATCATATCAATGTTACGGTAACGAATACCGGTGATACCTATGCCGGCAAAGAGACGGTTCAGATCTATGTACAGTCTCCTTACACCACTTATGATATTGAGAATCAGGTGGAAAAGGCATCTGTTTCTCTCTGCGGATTTGGCAAGACCCATGAACTTGCGCCGGGTGAGTCACAGGCTCTGGAGATCGTCGTGGATGGTGCCGATATTGCTTCATATGATGCCTATGGTGCCGAGACTTACATTCTGGATGCCGGTACTTACTATTTTACAGCGGCAACGGATGCGCATAATGCCATCAATAATATCCTTGCAGCCAAGGGATATTCCGAAGCCAATGGCATGGACGGTGCAGGAAACGCAGCGTTAGTAGGTTCATGGAACAATCCGACATTGGATACGACAACCTATTCGGTTTCAGCCAATGGTACGGGGATTACGAACCAGTTGTCGGATTCGGATCTGAATCTCTATGAAGGTTCTGACCAGAAGGTGACTTATTTAAGTCGTAGTGATTGGGAAGGTACTTGGCCCAGCGAGAAAGTGAAGATTGCATTGACGGAGCAGTTGATCGATGATCTGCAGTTGGTGCGCTATGATGCAGAAGACTATGAGACAGTGGATATGCCGACGCTTGGTGCAGAGGGTGATCTGACACTCTATGATATGATTGGTCTGGATTATGACGATCCGCAATGGGATGCCCTGTTAGATCAGATGACCTTCGATGAGATGGTATCTCTGATTGGGGATTCCTTCCACTGGACGATGCCGATTGAATCTGTGCAGGCACCGGGTTCCAGAGATGAGAACGGCCCACAGGGTCTGACAGCATCCCTGTTTAATGCAGATTCTGATGAAATGGCAGCCACTGCGTTTACATCAGAGGATGTGATGGCGGCAACCTTTAATACGGATTTGATGACAGAGATTGGTAAAGTCATCGGTAATAACTGTTTATCAGCCAATGTGGCAGTGCTCTATGGTCCGGGTAACAATCTTCACCGTGTACCATATGGTGGACGTAACTTCGAGTATTATTCCGAAGACGGATTCCTTTCCGGTGAGATGTCCATGTATGAAGTGGCAGCCATTGAATCCAAGGGTGTGCACGTCGTAATGAAGCATTTCGCCCTGAATGACTGTGAGCAGGACCGTCTGGGTCTTGGTGTATGGCTGAGCGAACAGGCAGCCAGAGAGATTTATCTGAAGGCGTTCCAGGCTCCCATTGAAGAAGGTAATGGTGGCGGCGTCATGGTTGCATACACCAGATGGGGTGCAATCTGGTCAGGTTCCAATAAGGGCTTGATGACCGGTATCCTGCGTGAGGAGTGGGGCAGCGAAGGCTTGTCCATTACAGATAATGTTCTGACACAGTATGTCAACGGTGTGGATGCTCTGATGGCTGGCGGTGTTTCTACCTTTGATGCCATGTTGCCGTATGTGCTGAATCAGTTGCCGGATTATGAGGATGATCCTGTGATTGTAACAGCAATGCGAGAGGCATGCCACCACAATCTGTACGCGATTGCCAATTCCGTGGCAATGAACGGCGTGGGAGCTAACACCACCGTAAAAGCAGTGAAGCCGAGTCTGGTTGTGAAATTACAGGTAATGATGATCATCTTCATCGTCCTGTTTGTGGTATCACTGTTCTTATTCATCAAGAAGAAGATGGCATTTAAGAAGAGCGAAGCATATCGCACATACAAAGAGGCCAAGAAGGCACGCAAGAATAAATAAGCCAAAGTTTAGATTAGAGTGGCAGTTACACCAATGTGAGGTGTGAGTGCAAAGGAAAGGAGGACGGCCAATTGGTCGCCCTCCTTTGTCGTGCACGAAATGATGCACCACGTCTGACAAATGCAAATACAGTGTCGGAGTAAGCGATTCAGAAAGACCATCTCCATGGCATTGGTGGTTTTCGGCAGACCTGGTGGAAAAAATTCTTTCTAAGATAAATCAATTAATTTATGATATGATATACATACATTAGACGTGGAAAAGGGAAGGAGATTGGTGAACGCTATGTATCGAATTGCTGTTGTAGAAGATGAAGAAGCATATCGCACACAAGTTCAGGCATACATCAGTCAGTATGGGCAGGAGCATGGACTCTCCTTTTCCGTGATGACCTATACCGATGGACAGGAGATTGTCGATGATAATGAACATCATTTTGATATCATATTTTTTGATATCGAAATGGCGCAACTAAACGGGATGGACGCGGCAAAAACGATTCGGCAGAAGGATTCGGATGTGGTCATTGTATTCATCACCAATATGGCGCAGTATGCCATTGAGGGCTATTCGGTGGGGGCGCTTGATTTTGTACTGAAGCCGATTGATTATTATGGATTTGCTTTCCGCCTGGAACGTGCCATCGGGCGCGTCCGCAAAAAGGGGACCCTCGAGATTGCTGTGACCACTGCCGGGGGAATCAAAAAACTGGATTCCGGTAACATTTATTATGTAGAGATTGAGAATCGTTTTCTTCATTATCATACCACTGAGGGGGAATACATGCAGCGTGGTACGATGCAGAGCGCGGAAGAAATGTTGCGGGACTATCACTTTGTGAAATGCAATCACTGGTATCTGGTCAATCTCAAATATGTGACGGAGATTGAGGATAATGTAGTGTGTGTTGCAGGAAGTCGGCTGGAGATTAGCAGACGCAACCGGGCGCATTTTTTAAAAGAAGTAACGGATTACATTGGAGGAGGCTTGTAATATGGGGATGTTTCAGAACAGCGATTTGATGCAGGCCGTATTTGTTGTTCTTGCAGCCATTTTGTATATCATCCCATTACAGAAACGGGAGCCCATGGAGCAGCGGCTTGCCATTAGTCTGTCGCTGGGATTTGTTTGCATTATTGCCATGGAATTTTTGCTGCCACAGATGTTCTGGGTCAAGATCGGCAAGATCGGACTGAATCTGCTGGTGATCAGTGTCATGATCTATCATTGTACGCAGCTTCGAAAAAGCGCTTCTTTTTATGTGGCAATCTGGTCGGTGGTGACGTCGCAGTTCCTGATGAATCTATGGTATGCGTTGCTCAAACTCAGTCCCTTTCGAAATCGTGGAAGCGAAGGGGCTCTCGCCCTTGGACTGATCTTTTTTTATCTGGTAGGGCTTGCCGTGATTGGGGCGACCATCGCAAGGAAGATGCCGGAGAACGGCAAATACAACATCGGCCCACGCCAGATGACGGTTGCCGTCTTTTTTTTGATCGTATTTGAGGCACTGGATCAGATGATGATTCTTGTTTATCTGGACCGGTATGACCTAATGTTTTATATTGTTCTGCTGGTTATGCAGTTGTATTGTGTATCGCTGCTGTATTTACAGACGGAACTGTTCAAAAAGAGTGCACTGGAAAAAGAACTGCTGACCATGAACATGCTGATGAAACAGAAGGAGACCCAGTATGCGTTGACCAGAGAGAACATGGACCTGATTAACCGCAAGTGCCACGATCTCAAGCATCAGGTGCGTGCGCTTCGCAGTGTTGCGGATGAGGAGAGCAAAGAACGCTATCTCAGTGAATTGGAAAAGTCGGTGGAAATCTATGGCGCCATCGTTAAGACCGGCAATGATGTACTGGATACGATTCTGACGGAAAAGAGTCTGCTGTGTCAGGCAAAGGGCATTAAGATTAACTGTGTGGCAGACGGACGTCGACTGGATTTTGTAGATCCGGTGGATCTATATGGTATTCTTGGCAATGCGGTGGACAATGCCATCGAGGCGGTGGAGAAGTTTGACAATGCCAAGATGCGTCTCATCGATATTTCCATTTTTGTACGGGAGCGATTTCTTGTGGTTACCATCAGCAATCCGATTCGGGAACAGCTTACCTTCAAGAACGGGATCCCCGTCAGCACCAAGCCGCGCACCGGTTATCATGGATATGGTCTTCGGAGTATTCGTCATAGTTTACAGCGTTATGACGGGACCATGAGTGTCAGTGTGGAGAACCATACCTTTATCCTCAAGATGCTGCTTCCGTTACCGCAAACCACTTAGGAAAGTTTTCTGACCACTTTGGGAAAAGTGGTTGTCATGATACATACAGACCGATAAGATAGTACAATAGCAAGATCAGATATGGTTATCCATTGATTTATGATATAGGAGGGTTTATGCGTAAGATTATTTCCTTGAATCAGGACTGGCAGTTTTCCATCCAGGACAAGCCGCCGGTACCGGTACAGATTCCCCATACGTGGAACGCAATTGACGGACAGGATGGGGGCAATGATTATTATCGTGGGGTGGGGACTTACGAGAAATCATTTGATCTGCCTGCGTATGATTCGGACCGGGAGGAAGTCTATCTGGAGTTTCAGGGGGTCAACGCTTCGGCGGAGGTCTATCTGAATGGCAATCCGGTAGCATCCCATGACGGTGGATATTCCACGTTCCGCATCAATGTGACAAAGGATTTGCAGTCGGTGAATGAACTGCGCGTGGAGGTGGATAATTCCGTGAATGACCGGGTCTATCCCCAGAAGGCCGACTTTACGTTCTATGGCGGAATTTATCGTGATGTCAATCTGATTATCGTATCTAAGAACCATTTCGAGATGGAATACTGTGGTATGCCGGGACTGCTGGTAACACCGGTTGTGACGGACCAGAGTGCCGATGTAACCATGGACGGTTTTGTATGGCTGACAGAGGAACAGCCGGAACGCTCCGGTGTTCAGGTGCGCCTTGGTATCCGGGATGCAGAGGATCATGAAGTGACACAGCAGACGGTGGAACTTTCCGATTTTTCATTTGCCCAGGAACGCTATGGTGAGATTACCGATTCGGCTAAGGCGGGACGAGGCAGTCTGCCGGAGCCGCTGAACGCGTCTGATTATGCAAGACACAAGGCGTCCTATACCTTCCATCTGGATTATCCCCATTTATGGAACGGGCGACAGGACCCCTATCTGTATACAGCCGTCGCTGAACTTCTGGTGGATGGCAATCCGGTGGATGAGGTGCGCCAGCGCTTTGGTATCCGTCATTTTGAGATTGATCCGGCCAAGGGATTTTTCCTGAATGGTCGATCTTATCCGCTGCATGGCGTTTCCCGTCATCAGGATTTTAAGGGACTTGGCAATGCCATTCCCAAGGAGCAGCACAGAGCGGATATGGAATTGATTAAGGAGATCGGTGCCAACACCATTCGTCTGGCACATTATCAGCACGACCAGTTTTTTTATGATTTGTGCGATGAGGAAGGAATGATTGTATGGGCTGAGATTCCTTATATTTCCGAGCATATGCCCACAGGTCGCAAGAATACGATTTCACAGATGAAGGAACTCATCTTGCAGAATTATAATCATGCCTCCATTATTACCTGGGGATTATCCAATGAGATTACCATTTCCACGAAGGATCGCAAGGATATGTTGGACAACCATCGTGTTCTGAATGATATGTGCCATATGATGGATACGACGCGGCCCACATCTCTTGCCTGTTATGCTATGTGTAATCCTTTTGGCCGTGTGGTTCATATCTCGGATCTGGTGAGTTACAACCTGTATCTGGGTTGGTATGTGCCGGGAATGTTTTTAAATGATATCTTTTTTGCCATTTTCCATGCCAGATATCCGAAGCGTTGTCTCGGTTATTCGGAGTATGGTGCCGAGGGAATGCCGAATCTGCACAGCGAACATCCGTATCGCGGCGACCATACGGAGGAATATCAGGCAAAATACCATGAATATATGATACGTTGTTTCGCGCGGCATCCATGGCTCTGGTCCACCCATGTGTGGAATATGTTCGACTTTGCGGCGGACGCCAGAGATCAGGGCGGCGAGCCGGGCATGAATCATAAAGGGCTTGTGACTTTTGATCGCAAGACCAAGAAGGACAGTTTCTATCTGTACAAATCCTACTGGAATCCGGAACCGATGGTGCATATTTGCAGTAAGCGTTTTGAGGAACGTGGCAAACAAACCATCAAGGTCAAGGTCTATTCCAACCAGCCTACGGTACAATTGTTCTGTAACGGGCAGTCCGTTGCCACGAAGCAGGCAGATCATGTTTTCTGTTTTACCGTGCCCCTGACGGATGGCGAGAACCGGATTGAAGTGGTTGCGGGGGACTGTAAGGATCAGGCAGTCTTCGTAAAAAAGGACAATCCGAAACGATACAAACTGGAAAAGAAACGTTCCAAGAGTGCGAACTGGGTATAATTTCATAGGAGGTTATTTATGAACGAAAATCAAAAGACAGAAGATACGGGAATGAATCGTGCTAAGCCCTATCAGCTGGTGTTGTTCCCGCTGAACAATGGAGCAACCAATGTGTATTATGTACTGGTACTCTCCTACATTGCGACCTTTGGCTCTAATGTATTGAGTCTCGGTCTTATGTTTGCATCGGTTATGGTTACGGCCATGCGTTTGTGTGATGCCATTACCGATCCGATCATTGGTGCGTTGATTGACCGTACCAATGGCAAATTCGGTAAGTTCCGTCCCTTTATGGTAATCGGCAATCTGATTATGGCGATCAGCATTATTTTGCTTTACATCGTGACACCGTATATCCCTGCGGACATGATGCCACTGCGTTATGTGGTGTTTGTACTTCTCTACTTTGTCTGGGTTATCGGCTATACCTTCCAGACATCCTGTACACGTTCCGGGCAGACGGTTCTGACCAATGATCCGAAGCAGCGTCCGCTGTTTACGATTTTTAACACCGTGGGCTCACTGGTGGGTATGGGTGTGATGCAGTTCGTTGCACCGATTCTGCGTGCTAATGTTGCGGATTACTCCAGCGCAGACTTTTACCGTATCCTGACCCCCATTGGCGTTGTGATTTCTCTGGTTCTGACACTGCTGGCAGTGGTTGGTATCTGGGAAAAGGATCAGCCCAAGTACTTCGGTGTGGGCGGACAGAAGCAGGAGAAGGTCAAGGTATCCGAGTATCTGGAAATCATCAAGCACAACAAACCGATGCAGCGACTGATGGTGGCCGGTGCAGGCTGTAAACTGGCGCTGTCCATTGCTACGAACACCACGGTACTGTGTATGCTCTATGGTTGTATGATGGGCAATTACGACAGTCTCTATCTGCCGATGATGATTCTGGGCTATGTGGCATCTGTGCCATTCTTCCTGTTGACGGTGCGTACTTCACAGAAAAAGGGGCAGAAGGCATCTCTGGTGCGTTATGTATCCGTTGCCTTGGTATGCTATGTGGGTGTACTGGCGCTACTGTTGCTGTGGCAGCCGAATAGTGCCATGAACCTGGTATTCCCTCATGTGAATGTCTATACGGTACTCTTTATTCTGTGCTTTGGTATTGGCTATGGCGCTTACTATGCTACCGCAGATATGCCGATTCCTATGGTTGCCGATTGTTCCGATTATGAGACCTATCGTTCCGGCAAGTACATTCCGGGAATTATGGGAACTCTGTTCTCTTTGGTAGATAAGTTGGTTTCGTCACTGGCAGCAACGATTGTGGGATTTGCAGTAGGTCTGATCGGACTCCAGAGCCTGCCTACGGCTGAGACACCGTATGCGCCGGGGATGAATTGGGTGGTCATCGTGCTGTTCTGCGTGATTCCTATGGTTGCATGGGCAGCAACGCTTATCGCTATGAAGGGCTATTCTCTGACCGGCGATCGCATGAAAGAGATTCAGGCAGTCAATCGTCAGCGTAAGGAAGCAATCGATGGCGGTATGAGTCTGGAAGAAGCAATGGAAAAATACAAATAAATCTATGAAACGGACGGCAGTCGCCGGGGAATATTCACGATCACAGAATGTTCACTTGGCGACTGCCATTTTGTATTGTAGAATAGAGACGAATCATCCATGCATGAAAAGAGGAAATGCTTATGCAGACGTTTGATTTGTTTTTTGTGGAACTGAGTGCAGAAGAAATGATGGCATTGTTGCAGACCGTTCAGTTCTGCGGAATTATCATTCCGGTAATATGAATGATTGCAGTATTGCTGAAAGAACAGAGCAAAGGCTCGGTCTATCTGATTCTGACCAATGCTGCCTGTCTGATCGTCAATGGCGCATATCTGATGATTCTGGATATGAATACCTATGATAGTCTGACCACCGCATATCGTATGGAATACATCGGAATTTCTTTTTTCTTTTTCTTCTTTATCCTTTTTATGATGGAATACTAGCTAAAACGGTATCTGCCTAAAGAAAAGATTGTGCGGACCAAGGAACCGGTGATTGCAGAGGAGGTCACGGAAGTCGACGAGCAGTCCTTGCCGGTCATTGATGGGCTTCATGTTGCGGAAGGCGTACGGTATTCCGGCGGACTGGAACTATATACCAGTCTGTTGGGCGATTATTATAAACTGATCGATGCTAAGACCACGAAGATTCGGCAGTGTCTTGCAGACCATATGATTCGTGATCTGACCATCGAGGTACATGCCTTGAAAAATACCTCTCGCATGATCGGAGCGTTGGAGTTGTCGGAACGTTTTAAGGAACTGGAATTGCTGGGCAATGCGCAAGATCAAAAAAGACTTGAAGAAAAGACGCCGGAGGTATTAAAATTGTATCAGAGTTACAAGAAAGTGCTTAAGCCATATGGCACGGTGGATGAGGCGAGTCTGCGCACTGGGGATGCGGCAACCTTGAAGGAATTGCTGACTCGGATGCAGGATGCGATGGATGGTTTTGATCTGGATGGCGTGGATGCGGCCATGGCAGAACTGGAGACCTATCGTATGCCGGAGTGCATCCGTGATCTGATGGAACAGTTGCGTGCGTGTGTGGCTGATGTTGCCATGGAAGAGGTGATTCGACTTTGTGGGGAGATGAAGGAACGCCTGCAGGGAGATCACAGTGCGATTCCGAGGGAGGCAGAGCCTTGATGTGTCATTGCTGGGGAATCAGGAAGTACTACGCAAATATCATAGAGCATGGGAGAATGAGATGAATAAAGAATATACAATCGTGATTGTGTCAGAGATACAGGGCTACATGATCATGTCTTTGAAAGAGAAGTTAATCGAGGCGGGGTATGACGCGGTGGTTGTGCGGCCGGATGTGGCGGAGATCAGTAAGGTGGATGCGCGGATTGGAAGTTATCTGATCTACGGATACGAATCGTTGTCGGATTTGCAGCAGGCGCTCATCTATATGAAGGATCAATCGGCAGAAAAGGATATTCCGATTTTTGTTGTGGGAAGTCATGAGGAGATTGATGTGATCAAGGGACTGGTGCCGGGGCACCTGATCCGTCAGTACTTTGAGCGGCCCATTAATATCCCGGAATTGGTTGAGGCGGTGGACAATTATATTGAGAAATTCGGAATCAACAATCGCAAGAAGATTCTGGTGGTGGACGATTCCGGTGCCATGCTACGTAATGTAAAAGGATGGCTGGAAGACCGTTATCAGGTGATTCTTGCCAATTCCGGTGCCATGGCAATCAAATATCTGGCGACCAACCGTCCGGATCTGGTACTGTTGGATTATGAGATGCCGGTGGTGGATGGCAGACAGGTACTGGAAATGATTCGCACGGAGACAGAGTTCGCGGATGTCCCGGTCATTTTCCTGACCAGCAAGGATGATCGGGAGAGTGTCATGCAGGTGATGGCATTGAAGCCGGAGGGGTATCTGCTCAAGACCATGGAGCCGGAGCGTATTATTGCAGAGGTGGATGCCTTTTTTGAACGACAGAAAATGCAGTTGTTGCAATGACGTCAGATTAATTCTTCTACATAGAGATCCAGTCGCTTCGTCAGATCCACAAAGTCACCGTTGTCTAATTGGATCAGTGGTCGCGTCAGTCGATGCTGATTGATCATCACAAGCTTGCCGGTGCTTCCATCGCTGAGACGGACGCCATAACCGGTATAGGTACCGGCAATGTGTTCCAGAAACGTCAGAATAAAATGTGGGTTATACTCATGGAGACCGTTGCTTTCGAAGATGGCAATCACTTCGAACGGACAGACGCCGGCGCGATAACATCGGTCGGCGGTGAGGGCATCATAGACATCGGCAATGGCAATGATGGATGCAAAGGTGTCGATGCGTTCACCCACCAGCCCAAAGGGATAGCCCGTGCCATCATAGCGTTCATGGTGCATGAGTGCCGCATTTTTGATGCGCACATCGATGTCTTCATGGGCTAATAATTCATAACCGAATACCGTGTGCTGTTTCATGATGGCATATTCTTCCGCAGTCAGACGATCGGGTTTTCCGATGATCTCCTGCGGAATTTTTACTTTTCCGATATCGTGCAACAGTCCGCATAGGGTCAAGGTATCGAGATCTTCTTCTCCCATTTCGGACCAGACCCCGATGAGCCGGGCGATGACCGAGACATTGATGCTGTGTACATAGGTGGAATCATCCAGGTCACGCATGTTATGAAGCATATCCAATAAGGAGAAGGTGGCCTGATTATGGCGGAACAGTGTGATGGTATCTTCCAGAAGTGCCTGGGTATCCAGAGGAGAATTGCCCCGCACAAAGTCCTGCAATTGTGCCTGAAAGATGCCGGCACTCTGCGTGTATTGTTCGCGAAATGCGGTGAATTCCTGACTTTGGCGGATACGTCTGGCATAACTGGGCTCTTCGTGGGGGCGAGCATCCTTGGAAACAGGTGTCACCTCATTGGGCAGGATGGTGACGGTTTTGATATGATAATAGCGCATATGCTGGATCATCTGCTGGCTGAGATAGGTGCCGCAGGAGACGATCAATTGACCTTGTGGCGTAAAGACGTCAGATGCCACAATCATGCCGGGTTGAAGTTCGGATAACGGATATTGAACCACAGATCTGCCTCCTTTCGTATTGCACTTCGTTTCCGGTTGCGTTTCGCTCTACAGGAAATAATAGTGTTAGTATATCACCTTTTATTGACAAAATCCATGCCCGTTCTATTCTAAGTTTCCGAACATTTTCTGCGCCAGTTTATTTTGTAAAATAATTTGCACTTCATCTATCGAAATCCTTGAATTGTCTGATAATAAATGATAGAATTTCAGATAGGTATGAAAACGATTCCAATGACAAATCTGACATGAGAATCACCGATTTTGGTTACGAATCTGATGTGGGAGGCGGTTAGCGATGAAGGATCAGCAGATGACAAAAAAGAAAATACATGATTTGGAGCAGCAGGAGACGTTGGCTTGTGTCGATGCGATGGATGAGAATGGAGTGTTTCATCTGTTTCGGAAGGCAGCGGAACTTTTTTCCTCCTGCATGAACGATTATTTGTATGTCTATGATATTACCAATGACACCTATTATATTACGGAGCGTGCCACGGAGCGTTTTGATCTTCCGGGCAGCATCTTTCATCATGTGGTGGAGGGACACCGACAGTTTGTCTATCTCGACGATCTGACCATGCTGCAAAAGGATCTGGATGATTTGATCAGTGGCAGGAAAAATAAGCATAATCTCCGTTATCGCTGGATGAGTATTGACCGGGAGCCGGTCTGGATCAATTGTCAGGGACGTACGTTCCGGATGAAAGATCAAAATGTGTTCCTGATGATCGGGTGTATCAATGAGATCGGGGAGAAGACGAAGGCGGATAATGTCAGCGGACTTTTGGGTGAGGTGTCCTTCGAAGAACAGTTGCACCAGTTTCGCGGTCTGCCGCGATGTTTTATTATGCGGTTTGGAATCGATGATTTTAAAAATATCAATGAGTCGCTGGGTGTGAATTACGGGGATCATGTGATTTACGATGTGGCAAATTGTATCACGGAGTGCTTGCAGCCGGGACAATATGTCTATCGTATGCCGGCAGATGAGTTTGTGGTTTTTGATCTGCTCAGCGAATCCCGCAAGGAAGTGAAGCAGTTGTATGACTTGATCCACTGTCATATTGATGATCATATCGCGGAACATGAGTATGAGGCGCTCTATACAGTTTCCTGCGGTGTCATTTCCTATGAAGATATCGATTCCTTGGATTATGAGCAGATTACCAAGTTGTCCCAGTTCGCATTGACCCGGGCCAAGGAACGAGGTAAGAATCAGTTGAATTTCTTTAACGGTGCAGAGTATGAGACCTTTGTGGCCAATCGCAGAATGACACGGAACCTGCAAAGGGCAGTCTCCAAAGAGTATCGGGGCTTTGAGTTATATTTTCAGCCCATTGTCAAAACGGGAACTGGTGAGGTATTTGCAGCGGAGGCATTGTTGCGCTACCGCAATGAGGAAGGCGAACTGATTCCGCCGAGCCGTTTCATCGAGCAGTTGGAGGAGAGCGGTCTGATCGTCCCGGTGGGACGCTGGATTATCCATGCGGCTTTACAGGCCTGCGTTGCCTGTCAGCAATACCGCCCCGATTTTAAGGTAAGCATTAATTTCTCTTTTGTGCAGATTCTTAAGAGTCCGATTTACGACGATCTCATTGGTGCCATTGAGAAGTATCATCTGCGGCCGGAGAGTGTGATTGTGGAACTGACCGAGAGCGGCTATCTGGAAAGTAACAAGGCGGTAGTGGATCTGTGGAGAAAGTTAAAAGAATATGGGGTGCAGGTGGCATTGGATGATTTCGGCACCGGCTATTCCAATCTGATGAATATCTCCCAGATGCAACCGGATATTCTTAAGATTGATCGGGAATTTACCGTGAAAGCGTTGCGTGACGATTATGCTTATCGTCTGTTGGTGCAGATCATTGAGATGGTACACAGTCTGGATATCAAAGAAGTTGTGGAGGGCATTGAGCAGGAGGAGGAACTGGAGCGGATTGCAGTGCTGGGACCGGATTATATCCAGGGATATTTCTACAGCGCACCTTGTTCGATTCCAGAATTTATGGACAAGTTTGTTTGCGATCAAAGTGCAGTGTAATATGTATGGGGAGTACACTGAGGGGATCTATTCTACTTAGGGAAGAAGTCAGTTCATCTGACAGAGGAACGCAATATGAGAGAACAAGATCAAGACTATGTGAAACATATTCTTTATAGTTATTTTGTCCGTATTCAGAGTGTGAATCTGAAGACGGGGGAAGTGATGACCATTAAGGAAGCAGATGAGGAGTATGCGGGGTTTTTTGCCAGTTCACCGGAACTGGTGGATATCAGTGATTCCGATGTGAATCAGAAACGAATCACAGCGGAACAAGTGGCGACCTGGGATGGACAGAGGATACTACAGGCATTCCACCATCTGGTAGGTGTTGGCAGGCGTAATTTTAATTATCGTCTACGGTTTTTGAATCAGGGACGTTATCAGTGGATGAATATGCACGTGAATATTCCGGAGAATTATTCGGAGGAAGAACATCCCTGGGTGCTTCTCTTCTGGACGCTGGTAGAGAATACGGTCAATACCTACGAAGATGCCATGTATATGCTGGAGCGTTCGTTCTGCCGTATTGTCAAGGTGAATTTGACCGATGATACATACGAGAATATTCGCTCGGACGATGCTGAACAGACATTTATGGAGCCGCATTTTTCTGGCAGCATCCGTCGTTTTGTGCAGGATGGGAATGTCTATGAGGATGATGTCGCCCGATTCAAGCAGGTGATGAATGTGGACTGGTTGCGGGATCAGTTCCACGCAGGTAGTGAAGCGGTTTACTATGATTTTCGACGGAAGATTGCGGGGCAGTTCCGCTGGTGTACCCTTGAGGTGCTGCCCAGTCTGGAATACCTGGACGACAATCAGGTAGTGGTCATGTTTGTGCGTGACATTCACGAACAGAAGAGTGAGGCGCTGGCACAGCAGAAGAAGATGGAATATTACACCTATGTGGATGTGCTGACGGAGTTGGTGAACCGTGCAGGATATGACGTAGTGTGTAACCAATATGAGGAATGTCTGAATCGCCATTCGGTGGGTGTTATTTTCGCTGATATCAATGGTCTGAAGTATGTCAATGATAATTACGGGCACAAAAAGGGCGACGAGTATCTGCGTATGTTTGCAGACCAGTTAAAATTATTTTATGGTACTGAGAATTGTTTCCGCATCAGCGGGGATGAATTTATTGTGGTCTTACAGTATCTGACGAAGGAACATTTTATGGCAGAGTTCGGCAAAATCCGTCAGTTTTTGGACGAACAGCCCAGTCCCATGGCTGCCGTGGGATCTGCGTGGCAGGAGCAACCCAAAAAGATTGAAGTGGTGGAGCGTCTGGCTGAGCAGTCCATGTATCGGGACAAACAATACTACTATCAGAAATATCACAACATTGCCATCGAAGGCAGATGTGACGAGTCACAGGTGGATTTCGACGTGGAGCAGGTGCTGCTACGTCATGTGAGTGACGTAAAGGATCATGACGAGAACGAGTTGAATAAAGCGGGCCTGTCGAGCCGGATTTTTGATGTGTTTGCCTCCACAGCCAAGCGAGGGTATCTGTTCCTGTGCAATATGCAGACCAATGTTTCCCGTTGGTCCCGTCGTGCGGTGGAGGATTTTGATCTTCCCGGTGAGTATATGTTTGATGCGGGCGTTATCTGGGAACAGCATATTCATCCGGATGATCGGGCGATGTATGAAAAGAGTATGGAAGAGATCTTTTCCGGGAAGATTACATGCCAGAATCTGACATATCGTGCCAAGAATCGCGCAGGCGAATATGTTATTTGTACTTGTGAAAGCAGAATGATCAAGGGGGAAGGCGATGAGCCGGATTATTTTGCCGGCACCATCACGAATTATGGCATTCTTGACAGTGTGGACAATATTACACATTTGTCCAGCAAGGCGGCCTTTCTGACACGTCTGGAAGAGATGACGGAGGAAGATTCCCTTGCTACGGTGATGATGGTCGTGATTGATCAATTGAGCAGCATCAACACCCTGTATGGCTATCGGTTTGGGGATGAAGTGCTCCGGGCCTTTGGTGCAGATCTTCAGAAACTTGTGGGCACCAGAGGGCAGGTCTATCATATGGATACGGCGATGTTTGGCATCTGTATGTATGATATGGATCGTGAGCAGACAAAGGCACTGTATGCATCCATTCAGACGATGGCCAGCCGGGGCGGTGAGGTACAGGGACGGCGAGTGACGATTAAGACGCTGGGAAGCGCTGTCATCTTCGGTTATGCCAAAGGCGAGGCAGATTGTATCACGTCCAACCTGGGCTTTGCCATCGGGCAGTCCAAGGCTGCTTATCACGGCGAACTTGTCTTCTATAATATGGAGAAACATAAGCACGAGTTTGGCAACCGGGATATGATGGGCGTGATTTATCAACAGATAATGACAGATTTTGCAGGATTTGAGTTGTATTATCAACCGATTGTGGACGCCAGGTGCGACCGGATCGTCGGCGGCGAGGCGCTGGTTCGGTGGCATGATGAGAAGTTTGGGTTTGTTCCGCCAAATCGGTTTATCCCCTTTATTGAACAGAATCCGTGCATTTTTGAATTGGGCAACTGGATTATCCGCCGTGCCCTGACCGATGCCATGGAAATGAAAAAATACATTCCGGATTTTACCATTAATGTCAACATTGCGGCACCTCAGTTGGAGCGCAAGGAGTTCCGCCAGGAGGTGCTAAATGCGCTTCGAGACACCGGTTATCCGCCCCAGGATTTGTGTCTGGAACTCACCGAGCGTTGCCGTAATCTGGATACGGAATTTCTGCGTCAGGAGATTGAGTTTTTCCGGGAGCAGGGGATTCGAATTGCCATGGATGACTTCGGTACCGGTAATGCTTCATTACAGTTGATTCTGGAATTGCCGCTGGATGAGATCAAGATTGACCGTTCTTTTATTCAGGGAATTCAGGATCAGCAGATTAATCAGGTATTGGTGTCTTCCATTGTGCTTGGCGCCAAGACGATTCAGGCAGAGATTTGTATCGAGGGAATAGAGGATCAGGATCTGGGACAGTATTTGCAGCAGTTCAATCCCAACTACTATCAGGGGTATTATTACTCGAAGCCGGTGGAAAAGGACGCGTTCTTGTCCTTGATTTCAGAATAAGAAACCTTTATAATCGTATGGAATGGTGATTGACAGCAAATACTATACAAGAAGGAAGATTGTAATTTATGTGTGGAGTAAGTGGATTTATTGGACGTACCAGTGCGGATAAGGACCGTGAGGCAATACTGAAGAAGATGATGGACAAGATTGCACACCGCGGACCGGATCAGGAGGGTATGTATGTCAATGACAAAGTGGCTCTTGGGTTCCGCCGCCTCAGCATTATCGATCTGGATCATGGCATGCAGCCTATGTTTAACGAGACAGGGGATGTGGTGATTGTATTCAATGGAGAGATTTATAACCATTTGGAATTGCGTGAGGATCTGATTGCCAAAGGACACGTATTTGCCAACAATGCTGATACAGAGAGCCTGATTCATGGTTATGAGGAGTACGGTGTTGATCTGCTCTCGAAAGTGCGAGGCATGTTTGCCTTTGTGATTTACGATATGAAAAAAGACCTCGTCTTTGCGGCGAGGGATTTCTTTGGCATTAAGCCGTTTTATTATGCGAATCTGGATGGTAATTTGATTTTCTCCTCAGAGATCAAGAGTATTCTTGCTTATCCGGACATCAAGCGCGAGGTGAATGAGGAAGCATTGGAGCAGTATCTTTCATTCCAGTATTCCGTACTTCCCGAGACCTTTTTCAAAGGAATCTATAAGCTTCCGGCAGGTCATTATATGTTGATGCAGGATGGTAAGACGGAGATTCATCAGTATTATGATCCGCTGATGCAACCGGCAAAGCAGCCGGAGTCTTTGGAGAAGACGGTAGGTGAGATCGAGGATCTGGTTCACGAGTCCACCATGGCACATATGATTGCCGACGTGGAGGTAGGCGCGAGCCTTTCCAGCGGTGTGGATTCCAGTTATCTGGTCGCGGAATTCCCCGGAGAAAAGACCTATACCGTGGGATTCCTTGATAAGGAGAGTAAATATAATGAGATCCGCTATGCGGAGAATCTGACGGCTGAACTGGGCAAGAAGAATATTAGCAAGACCATTAGCAGTGATGAATACTTCGACAGTATTCCCAAGGTGATGTATTACATGGATGAACCGTTAGCAGATCCATCTTGTATCGCTTTGTATTTTGTGGATGAACTGGCTGCCAAGGATATTAAGGTTGTGCTGTCCGGTGAGGGCGCAGATGAATTTTTTGGCGGATACAATATTTACCATGAGCCTTTGTCGCTGGCTGGCTACCAGAAGCTTCCGGCAGGGCTGCGCAAGGCTTTGGCATCTCTGGTGAAGAAGTTACCCAACTTCAAGGGTAAGAATTTCATTATCCGGGGAAGTAAGACCGTGGAGGAGAGATTTATCGGCAATGCGAATCTGTTCTCCGTGGAGGAGAGAGAGCGTCTGCTCAAGTCCCATCTGACCCATGTGACACCGGCAGAGATTTGCGCTCCCTATTATGCGAAGTGCGAAGGATTGAGTGATATTGCTAAGATGCAATATATCGATATGAATTTCTGGCTGCAGGGCGATATTTTGCTCAAGGCAGATAAGATGAGTATGGCACATTCTTTGGAAGCACGTGTTCCGTATCTTGATATCAAGGTATTTGAATACATAAAGAATCTGCCTATTGATTACCGGGTGACGGATGAGGCGACAAAACGTGCCTTCCGTATCGCTGCGAAACGTCATCTGCCGGAGTTTACCGCGAACAAGAAAAAACTTGGTTTCCCGGTGCCGATTCGTGTATGGCTGAAGGAGGATAAGTATTTCGATAAGATTCGTCAGGCATTTGCTTCCGAGGTGGCGGGACAGTATTTCGATCAGGAATTGCTGATGCAGATGTTGGAAGAACATCGTAGCGGTAAGGCAGACAACAGCCGTAAGATCTGGGCGATTTATGTATTCTTAGTATGGTATGAAATTTATATTGCTGCGGATGAGGTACAGATACCGGCGTAAAGCCAATGGCGGTTGTCGGTGCTTATGTGCCTGTGGGTGGTAGAGAAGGATGAGATGACAATCCCCTGCGTCAGATGACGCAGGGGATTTTTACGGCTCAAAAGGATGTGTACAGCAAATCCGTAACGAACAGACCTTACACTTCGTATCGGTAGAGGCGCTGCAACAGTTCCCCGTCTTTGGCGGAGGGCGTCAGCCGAACCTCGAGGTAGGTGCCTTCGTTGCGGTATTCCGTTGTGAGGATTTCCCCAATCTGATTCATTTCGTGAAGTAACGAGCCTTCGTTGTATGGAATCAGTAATTGCATGGTGACAGGCTCGGCAAACAGATGGGACAAAAGCAGATCCGCCAGTTCCGGGATGCCGGTGCCCAATGCAGCAGCCATATGAATATGGTTGCCTGTGACAAGGGGCAGATCGTTGGCAAACTGTGGCAGTCGATCGGCTTTATTGTAGGCAATAATCATTGGGATATCTGCGGCACCCAGATTGGCTAAGGTCTCCTGAGTGACCCGCATGTGCTCCCGGTAATAGGGATCGGACACATCCACTACCTGAAGTAACAGATCCGCGTGGCAGACCTCCTCCAGTGTGGAACGAAAGGCGTCCACCAGATGATGGGGCAGTTTGTCGATAAAGCCTACGGTGTCTGACAGATAGAAAGCGGGCTTCCCGGGAATCGTAATCTTGCGGACGATGGTATCCAGCGTGGCAAAGAGCATATCCTCCTGCAGAACCTTTTTGTGTGTGATGTCGGCGATGGCATCATTACCGTATACGGACAGCATCTGATTCATAATAGTGGATTTGCCGGCATTGGTATAGCCGACCAAGGCAACTTGGGGTATGGCGGATAAGGTGCGACTCTTGCGTTGGGTTTGTCGTTGCTTTTTCACAGCGGCAAGTTCCTTTTTACATTCGGTGATCCGATGACTGATATAGCGACGGTCAAGTTCCAGTTGCTTTTCACCGGCACCTTTGTTGGAACGGGAGCCGGAGCCGCCGCCTTGCCGTGACATGGCTGTTCCCATGCCGGACAGGCGTGGCAGAAGATATTGCAGCCGAGCCAGTTCTACCTGCAGTCTGGCCTCACGGGTGCGTGCGCGCTGCCGGAAAATCTCCAGAATCAATGCAGTACGGTCAAGAATGGGGAGCCCGATTTCCAGATTCAGATTACGTGCCTGAGAGGGAGTTAAACTGTCGTCAAAGATAATCACATCGGCATCCAATTCCTCTGCGGCACGTCGCACTTCACTTACTTTGCCGCTGCCGATGTAGAGCGCCTGATGGGGCGCATCCAGTGCCTGCGTCAGTGTAAATATCGGTGTGATGTGGCATGCTTCACATAATTCTGCCAGTTCTTCCATGGCATGACGGAAATGATCTTCGTCGTCCAGTTGGAGCCCCACAAGGATAGCGTGGTCATTTTCTGATGTTAGTTGTTGGTTGTTTTGATTTTCTACTTTCATGTTCTTTAGTATATCACTTTATTGGGACAGACAAAACAGAAAAACTGTGCTATAATGTTCCTATATCATGGTTAAATCAGGCAGAGATGCCAATAAAATCCGATAGACAGATGGAATGGGATGGGTTCATAATATGGAAAAGACAATTTGCTTGTATGATAGTCAGCCATATGAAGTAGCATTTGAGGCGACGGTGCTTTCGTGCGAATCATTGCAAAGGGAGCAGGCGACGGTGTATGAGGTGGTTCTGGATCGGACGATGTTTTTCCCGGAACAGGGCGGACAGACACCGGATAAGGGGACGCTGGGCGGTGCTAAGATTCTGGATGTCCAGATTCGGGATGGCGTAGTCACTCATACGGTGGATGCATCACTGGCCGTAGGAAAGCGGGTGCAAGGTATGGTGGACTGGGATTATCGTTTCAGTAATATGCAGCAGC
>CAMAKU010000016.1 GCA_945836255.1 uncultured Roseburia sp.
TGCTGTCTAAAGGGTTCATCGTTGAATTGTATCATTTTCTTTGTCCCAACGAATTCCTATGGACATCCGCATGTAGAAACTCTGTCAGATTGTTGATTCGGCATGATAAGGATGGTTGTATGTATTTGTATGATGTGTTAAAAACAACAAAAAGAAACGGGTAAATCGCCTGAGTAATAACTGTGCGGTCGAAAAACTCGCTTCTTCTATTACATAATATATGTTACTTTGCATAATGTCAATCATGATGACTATGGTGTCGATGAGAAATGACTGTGGCGACTCCTTGACAGCATAGTTTTTAAAAAGATATACTAACAGAATGAAGAGCATTGACGAAGATATTAAGAACGGACAATTTAAAAAATTATATCTGTTATACGGAGACGAGGATTATCTCAAAAAACAGTATCGTGACAAGTTGGTTCATGCGCTGGTTGCTGAGGGGGACACCATGAATTTTGCCAAATATGACGGGCAGAATGTATCGGTGGGAGAATTAATTGATCTGGCAGAGACACTTCCTTTTTTTGCGGAACGCAGGGTGATTCTGGTGACGGATTCCGGATTTTTTAAATCGTCGGAGGAGCAGCTGGCACTGTATTTTGCTGAGATACAGGACACCACGTGTATGATCTTTGTGGAGTCTGAAGTGGACAAGCGTTCTAAGACATACAAGGCCGCTGTCAAGGCGGGCAGTGCAGTGGATTTTTCCATGCCGGATGAGCGGATGCTGACCAGTTGGATGATGGCACGGGTGAAGCAGGCCGGAAAGACCATGACGCAGGAGGCTTGGACGGAATTCTTTGATCGGACCAATGACAGTATGGATCATATGAATCTGGAAATGGAGAAGTTGCTGTCCTACATCTATGACAAGGATAGTATTACGCTGGCGGACGTGGAGGCCATCTGTACGAAGCAGATGCACTCGAAAGTCTTTGATATGATTTCGTTTATCGCATCTAAGGATCTGCCGAAAGTGTTGGAACTGTACCACGATATGCTGGCTGCCAAGGAGCCGCCGATTCGGATTCTGGCACTGATTATTCGTCAGTTTGATCAGATGTATTTGATGAAGGATATGGCTTCCCAGGGGATGAATGTGTCCACCATCGCCAGCAAACTGGGCAGCCGCGATTTTATTGTTCGTAAGAATTTGGGATTGGCAAGGAATTTTACCATGGAACAGATTCGTGCGCTTCTGGAAGATGCCGCAGATCTGGATGAGCGCGCCAAGACCGGACGCATCAATGACCGGATGGCGGTGGAACTTCTGATGGTGCAGTACAGCAAATAATAGATACAAAAAAATCACCAGTATGACGGTACTGGTGATTCTCTATGTTGAAAAATATTAAGCAATAGAATTTACAGCTTTGGTCAGGCGAGATACCTTACGAGCTGCATTGTTCTTGTGGTAGATTCCCTTGCTTGTAGCCTTGTTGATCTCAGAAATTGCTACGGTAAGTTCTGCAGCAGCAGTCTCCTTATCGTTGTTAGCAACAGCTGCTTCTACCTTCTTAATGCAAGTCTTAACCTTAGACTTGATTGCTTTATTTCTAGCAGTCTTGATCTCTGTAACTAATACTCTCTTCTTAGCAGATTTAATGTTAGCCAATCTGTACACCTCCAATGTCTTTGAAATAATAAATAGTAACGCTGTTGCAACTAAGCCGGACACGGACAGTTCGTCGCAAACATACTAGATTATTTTAAGTTACAAGTAGCGAGTTGTCAATACATATTTTAGAGAAATCTGGAAATAATAACGGAAAAAGACATGAGGTGGATGGGATGTTTCAGATTCGGACAGATTTGGCGGTAGAGACATCGGAGAGCAGAAGGGGAGAAAAAGATGTTTCCGGCTTTCGCGTTGAAACAAGCAGAGAAGGGGACGGCATTGTTATCACAAAAGTGTGTATTGAGACACAAAAGGCGGCAAAAACTCTGGGGAAGCCTCGTGGCACCTACATTAGCATCGAGGCGGATCAGATGATGGAGGAGGATGCCGGGTATCATCGTGAGATCTCGGATGTATTTTCCCGGCAGTTAAAACAGTTTCTGCCGGAGGATTACAATAATCGTAAAATACTGATTGTGGGTCTGGGCAATCGGGAGGTGACGCCGGATGCGCTGGGACCGAAAGTCATTGACCATTTATTTATCACCCGTCATCTGATACAGGAATATGGAAAATATCTGATGGAATTTGATCAGTGCTGCAGTGTCAGTGGAATTGTGCCGGGGGTTATGGCGCAGACCGGAATGGAGACGGTGGAGATTATGAAAGGAATCGTTGGGGAGACCCGGCCGGATCTCGTCATCGCTGTGGATGCTTTGGCAGCCCGGAGTATCAAACGGCTGAACCGCACGATTCAGATTACGGATACGGGCATCATACCGGGCTCCGGTGTGGGCAACTATCGGAATGCCATCACAAAGGAACATCTGGGAATTCCGGTAATCGCCATTGGCATTCCTACAGTGGTGGATGCAGCCACAATAGTGGCCGATTTTTGTAGCGGTCTGATGGAACAAATGGATCGGACAGAGCAGGAAGATGGGATGTTCGGTTCCGGTGTTTACGGTGAGAAATCCTTTGAGGAAATGGTGCGGGATCTGATTTCTCCCAAATTGAACACCATGTATGTCACATCGAAAGATATTGATGAGGCGGTCAACCGATTGAGTTATACCGTATCGGAAGGGCTGAATATGACGTTTGTCCCGCAGGAGGGAAATGTTTCGTGAAATCCGAAGAACTTGTCCCACAAGAAGGGCATATTTGCCCCAGGGATGCATATATTTATGCGTAAGGAGTTTTTATGGCTCCCGCGCATCCGGTCCGGGTAACGATATGCGACAGATGTGTGTATTTGAGGAGATGAGCGTGTGAAAACAAAGTGGTCCTTATACTATCAACTGTTGAAACTCTGTGTTCCGGTCTTTTGTTTTCAGTCACAGGAAATGACCCTGTCCGACTGGTTGATGCAGGAACTGTCGGTGGCATCGCCGGTGATGGCCTATGTCTATGGAGAGGATGAGGAGAAGGATGATCTGACCCTTCTGGCGGTGATGGAAAATGCCGGACAGGAGACGGGGCAGGCTGCCGATGCCAATGGTCAGGACGGTGCCAACGGACAGACGGCATCCAGCGATTCTGCCGCAAAAAATGTGATGCCCACAGCGGATGCCGCACTGGAAAATCAGCGGGCGCAACAGGGAAACCTCTGGACCAAAAGAGCCACAGTAAATCGGGACAAACTTTTGGACTATGATTATCTGATTAAGAATTTCTATCGGATTGACCGGACCACCACCATCAATTCTTCAGAATTGAATCCGTCAGAACTGTTGGCGAAGGATCTGACCATCAACCGGAATGTGGATGGCCCGGTGGTGCTGATTTATCATACCCATTCTCAGGAATCCTTTGTGGATTCGGATGGGTCGGATGCCATGTCAGTGATGGGATTGGGGGATCGGCTGGGGAGTCTGTTGCAAAATGTCTATGGCATCCCGGTGTTGCATCATCTGGGAAAATACGATGTGGACGGCCGGGATTACGCCTATGCCAATGCGGAACCGCAAATCACGCAACTTCTTGCAGACAATCCATCCATTCAGGTAGTTATCGATCTACATAGGGACGGCGTGGGCGAGGATGTGCGTCTGGTGACCGACATCGACGGGAAGCCCACCGCAAAAGTGATGTTTTTTAACGGTCTGAGCAGAACTACGGCAACAGGCCCTATCGATTATCTCCAAAATCCCAACTTACAAGACAATCTGGCCACGTCGTTGCAGATGCAGATTGCGGCGGCAGAATTATATCCCGGATTTACCCGGCCGGTATTTTTGAAGGGGTATCGTTATAATATGCATCTGTGTCCCCGGGCGATGCTCATCGAAGTGGGTGCACAGACCAACACCTTTGAGGAGGTCTACAATGCCATGGACCCGTTGGCAAATATCATAGCCTATGTTCTGCTTGGCGGGCAGACAGGGCAATGAAAAAAATAATCACGGGGAATCGGCGGAGATGAAGGGGAGCATTTATGGAAGCCCTTGGGAACCAATGTGAAATAGGCTTGTGAATCCTGCGGTGGATGTGATACAATATCCGCGAATGTTAAGAAACGAGTTGGAGGTCCCTATGGCAATCGATCAGAGCAGGATTCGGAATTTTTGTATTGTAGCACATATTGATCATGGTAAATCTACGTTGGCAGACCGCATCATTGAGATGACCGGTCTTTTGACCGAGCGCGAGATGCAGGCGCAGGTGTTAGATAACATGGATCTGGAACGGGAGCGCGGCATTACCATCAAGTCGCAGGCGGTACGGACGATCTACAAGGCAAAAGACGGACAAGAGTATGTCTTTAATCTGATCGATACACCGGGACATGTGGATTTTAATTATGAAGTATCACGGAGTCTGGCGGCATGTGATGGGGCGATTCTCGTAGTGGATGCCGCTCAGGGAATCGAAGCACAGACCCTTGCCAATGTATATCTGGCGCTGGATCACGATCTGGATGTCCTTCCCGTCATCAACAAGATTGATCTGCCCAGTGCCGATCCACAGCGTGTCAAGGATGAAATCGAAGATGTAATCGGTCTGGAAGCGCAGGATGCACCGATGATTTCTGCAAAGACCGGTCTCAATGTGGAAGAAGTCTTGGAACAGATTGTCACCCGGCTCCCGGCACCGGAGGGGGATTCCGCTGCGCCGTTACAGGCGTTGATTTTTGATTCTCTATATGATGCTTATAAAGGGGTTATCGTGTTCTGCCGGATCAAAGAAGGCACCATGCGTGCAGGGGATGAGGTGTGCATGATGGCTACCGGTGCCTCTGCCGAAGTGGTGGAAGTAGGTTATTTCGGGGCTGGTCAATTTATTCCGTGTGAGGAATTATCTGCCGGGATGGTGGGATACATGACAGCCAGCATTAAAAACGTTAAAGATACCCGTGTGGGCGATACCATCACCCATAAGAATCAGCCCTGTGCCGAGCCGTTGCCGGGGTACAAAAAGGTGAACCCTATGGTGTATTGCGGGTTGTATCCGGCAGACGGAGCGAAGTACCCGGATTTGCGGGATGCTTTGGAAAAATTACAGTTAAATGATGCAGCATTGCAGTTTGAGCCGGAGACCTCAGTGGCATTGGGCTTCGGATTCCGATGCGGCTTCTTAGGTTTGCTCCATCTGGAGATCATACAGGAGCGTCTGGAACGGGAATATCATCTGGATCTGGTAACCACGGCTCCCGGTGTTGTCTATCGCGTGCATAAGACGGACGGTACGATGATTTCTTTGACGAATCCGTCTAATCTGCCGGAACCCTCCGAGATTGATTATATGGAAGAGCCGGTGGTAGAGGCTGAGATTATGGTGACCAGTGAGTACATTGGTGCGATCATGGATCTGTGTCAGGAACGTCGAGGCACGTATATCAGTATGGAATATATGGAAGAGAGCCGTGCACTGCTCAAGTATACCTTGCCGCTGAACGAGATTATTTATGATTTCTTTGATGCATTGAAGTCCCGTTCCAGAGGGTATGCGTCTTTTGACTATGAGATGAAGGGCTATGTGAGATCAGACCTTGTGAAATTAGATATTCTGATCAATAAGGAAGAGGTGGATGCCCTTTCCTTTATCGTATTTAGCGGAACAGCATACGAGCGTGGCCGCAAGATGTGTGAAAAATTAAAAGAAGAGATTCCACGTCACCTGTTTGAAATCCCTATTCAGGCAGCAATTGGAAGTAAGGTAATCGCCCGGGAGACTGTCAAAGCCATGCGCAAAGACGTGCTTGCCAAGTGTTATGGCGGTGATATCACACGTAAAAAGAAACTGCTGGAGAAGCAGAAAGAAGGAAAGAAGAGAATGCGTCAGGTGGGCAATGTTGAGATACCCCAGGAAGCATTTATGAGCGTATTGAAATTAGACGAAGATTAGGGGAGAGGGAATGAAAGAAATCAGTTTGTATGTTCATATTCCGTTTTGCGTCAAAAAATGTGATTACTGCGACTTTTTGTCCGGGGTCTATGACGAACAGATGCAGAGGGAATATACAAACAGCCTTTGTCGGGAGATTGCTTATATGGGACAGCAACTGGAAGCAGTTGCTGTTTCTTCTATATATATTGGTGGCGGTACACCCTCCTGGCTGAATATTGCGGAGACAGAAAAGATGATGCAAGCGTTGCATGCTTCCTTTGCCATCCGCCCGGATGCAGAGATTACCATAGAGTGTAATCCGGGTACAGTGACATGGGACAAATTTGCGTCATATCGAAAAATGGGCATCAACCGGCTGAGTATCGGTTTACAATCGGCGAACGATGACGAACTGGCCTTGTTGGGAAGAGTCCATACTTATGAGCGTTTTTTGCACACCTATGATATGGCGAGAAAAAGTGGATTCTACAATATTAATGTGGATGTGATGACGGGATTGCCCGGGCAGACGCTGGACAAATTGATGCATACGCTGACCCAGGTCATCGCCCTGCGCCCGGAGCACATCTCCGCTTACGCGTTGATGGTGGAAGAGGGAACGCCTTTTTATGAAAGATACAAATTCGATGCCGTTTTGCAACATGCAGGGAAGCAGACGGAGTTCCTGCCTAATGAAGACGAGGAATACCGCCTCTATAAAATGACACAGCAGGTATTGCAGGAGCATGGGTATCATCAGTATGAAATCTCCAATTATGCCAGAGAAGACTACGAATGTTTTCATAATACAGTGTATTGGACTCGCCGCCCCTATCTGGGGCTGGGACTGGGTGCTGCATCGTTGATTGAAGAGAAACGCACGTCCAACGTGAGAGATATCTATGTCTATTGTCAACGATGTAACGGATTGTCACAGGCGGAACGTGATGAGCATGACATTGTTTCCCCCCTATGGGATGAAGTGACCGAACTTTCCAGAAAGGATGCCATGGAGGAATTCATGTTTCTGGGACTTCGTATGAATCGCGGCGTGAAAAGAACGGATTTTACCGACACATTTGGTTGTTCCATTGAAGCGGTCTATGGGGATGTGCTCAAGCGCCTGCGGGAGGAGGCATTGCTGGTTCTTGACGGCGGCCGGTTTTATCTGACGGAGCGCGGACAGGATCTGAGCAATTATGCGTTGGCACAGTTTTTGTTGGAGGACGAAACTGATTTGTCGTAGGGTGTGGATGCGCAAGGCAATGGCCGATTTTTTGAAAATAAATGGAAAAAATGTAATTCAAGTGTTGACAAAGCAAAAAGGCAGTGATACATTAGTTTTTGAAGATGTTAGCACTCTAATGGTTTGAGTGCTAACAGAAACAAAACAAGCCGAGAAGAAAACGGATGTGGTAGTTGCCTGATTGTGATACCGGGTGAGGAATAAGATGGACGAATTAGGAGAGAGAAAAGAGAAAATATTAAATGCGATCATCCAGAATTATTTGGAGACGGGCGAACCGGTAGGTTCCCGCACCATTTCCAAAATAACCGATATGAATCTGAGTTCGGCAACCATCCGTAACGAGATGTCCGATCTGGAGGAGTTGGGCTACATTGTTCAGCCGCATACTTCTTCCGGACGTATTCCTTCGGATAAGGGATACCGTTTCTATGTGGACCATTTGATGGCGACCAAGGAACGGGAAGTCACTGAGATCAAGGACATGATGATCGAGAAGACGGAGAAGATGGAGCAGTTGCTCAAGCAGGTGGTGAAGGTACTGGCCAACAATACGCAGTACGCTACCATGATTTCTGCACCATCGGTACAACGCAACCGTCTGAAGTTCGTACAGTTGTCAGCCGTGGATGAGCATCAGATTCTTTCTGTTGTGGTCATGGAAGGCAACATTGTTAAGAACAAGATCATTCCGGTGGAAGAGCCTCTGAGTAATGAGAATATGCTCAAGCTCAATATCCTGCTGAATACGAATCTGAATGGTCTTACCGTAGAACAGATTAATCTGGGTATGATCACCAAATTGAAGGAACAGGCAGGCATCCATGAGGATATCATCGCACAGGTCCTCAATACGGTGGCAGAGACGATTCATGAGGATGACGATCTGGAGATTTATACAAGTGGAGCAACCAATATTTTTAAATATCCGGAACTCAGCGATTCGCAGAAAGCCAGTGAGTTAATCAGTGCTTTTGAGGAGAAGCAGGCATTGGCAGATCTGGTGACAGTGACTCAGGGAGACGGCGAGACCGGCATTCAGGTCTATATCGGTGATGAGTCGCCGATTCAGACAATGAAGGATTGCAGTGTGGTTACCGCAACCTATGAATTAGGGGAAGGCGTTAAGGGTACGATAGGTATTATCGGACCGAAGCGTATGGATTATGAAAATGTCATGGACAATCTGAAAAATCTCAAGGTTCAGTTGGATAAAATCTTGAAGAAGGAATGACGCGGGAAGGAGAGATTAGCGTGGCAGAAGAAAAGAAAAACGAAGCATTGGAAGATGAAACTACAGCACAAGATGATACAGATGTCATCGAAGAAGATGTGATAGAAGAAGGTGCCGGCGAGGAAGAGGCAACCGAGACAGAAGAGACATCGGACGAGGCGACGGAGGCTGATGAAGCATCGGATAAAGATGAGGCTTCCGATACAGAAGAACAGTCCAAGGATCAGGGGTCTAAGTTCTTTAAGAAAAAAGACAAAAAAGATAAAAAGGATGCGCAGATTGAGGAATTGACGGATAAGGTCAAAAGACAAATGGCGGAGTTCGAGAATTTCCGTAAGCGTACAGAAAAAGAAAAGTCCCAGATGTATGAAGTGGGTGCCAAGAGTATCCTGGAAAAGATTCTTCCGGTGGTGGACAATTTTGAACGTGGCTTGAACGGGATGGAAGAAAGCGACGATCCGTTTGCACAGGGGATGCAGATGATTTACAAGCAGTTGATGACCTCCCTGGAGGAAGCAGGTGTTACCACAATCGAGGCAGTGGGACAGGAGTTTAATCCGGAGTTCCACAATGCAGTGATGCATGTGGAGGATGAGGCGTTCGGCGAGAACGAAGTGATTGAAGAATTCCAGAAGGGTTATCTGTATCGCGACAGCGTGATTCGCCACAGCATGGTGAAAGTAGCAAACTAAAAAGATATGTTTTGTACAAGAGTACAGAATTTCATCTTATAAATGGCTAACAATAGATTTTTATATAGGAGGAAAAGATCATGGGAAAAATTATTGGTATTGATTTAGGAACAACAAACAGTTGCGTAGCTGTTATGGAAGGTGGTAAGCCAACCGTTATCGCAAATCAGGAAGGTGCAAGAACAACACCGTCTATCGTTGCATTTACAAAGACAGGCGAGCGTCTGATCGGTGAGCCTGCAAAGCGTCAGGCAGTAACGAATGCTGAGAAGACAATCTCTTCTATTAAGAGAGATATGGGTACGGACAATGGTCGTACCATCGATGGTAAGAAATATTCTCCACAGCAGATTTCTGCTATGATTCTTCAGAAGTTGAAGAGCGATGCAGAGAACTATCTGGGTGAGCCGGTGACTGAGGCAGTTATCACCGTACCGGCATATTTTAACGATGCACAGCGTCAGGCTACCAAGGATGCCGGAAAGATTGCCGGTCTTGACGTAAAGCGTATTATCAACGAGCCGACAGCAGCAGCCCTGGCATATGGTCTGGACAATGAAAATGAGCAGAAGATCATGGTATACGATTTAGGTGGTGGTACATTTGATGTATCTATTATCGAGATCGGTGAGGGTGTCATCGAAGTATTGGCTACTTCCGGTGATAACCGTCTTGGTGGTGATGATTTCGACCAGAAGATCACAGACTGGATGCTTGCTGAATTCAAGAAGGCAGAGGGTGTGGATCTTTCTACCGATAAGATGGCACTTCAGAGATTAAAAGAAGCTGCAGAGAAGGCAAAGAAAGAATTGTCTGCTGCAACGACAACGAATATTAACCTGCCATTTATTACAGCAACGGCAGATGGCCCGAAGCATTTTGATATGAACCTGACCAGAGCGAAGTTCGATGAACTGACACACGATCTGGTAGAGAGAACTGCCATACCGGTACAGAACGCGTTAAGAGATGCAGGTCTGACTGCAAGCGATCTGTCTAAGGTGCTTTTGGTTGGTGGTTCTACACGTATCCCGGCAGTACAGGATAAGGTAAAGGCTTTGACCGGTCATGAACCAAGTAAGACTTTGAACCCGGATGAATGTGTAGCTATCGGTGCTTCTATTCAGGGTGGTAAGTTAGCCGGCGATGCAGGCGCAGGTGAGATCTTACTGCTGGACGTTACACCGTTGTCACTTTCCATCGAGACCATGGGTGGTATTGCTACCAAGTTGATCGAGAGAAATACAACCATCCCTACCAAGAAGAGTCAGATCTTCTCAACAGCAGCAGATAATCAGACCGCTGTTGATATCAATGTGGTACAGGGTGAAAGACAGTTTGCAAAAGATAACAAGTCCTTAGGCCAGTTCCGTCTGGATGGTATTCCGCCAGCACGTCGTGGTGTACCGCAGATTGAGGTTACTTTTGATATCGATGCAAATGGTATTGTAAATGTATCTGCCAAGGATCTTGGTACCGGTAAGGAACAGCACATTACCATTACTGCAGGTTCCAATATGTCGGATGAAGATATCGAGAAGGCAGTTAAGGAAGCCGCTGAATTCGAGGCACAGGATAAGAAGCGTAAGGAAGCAATCGACACAAGAAACGATGCAGATTCCTTTGTATTCCAGACCGAGAAGGCATTGGAAGAAGTTGGCGACAAGATTGACGCCGCAGATAAGTCCGCTGTAGAAGCAGATATTGCAGCAATCAAGGCCATTCTGGAGGCACATCCGGAGGCAGAGGCTATGGATGATGCAACCGTTGGCGAATTGAAGGCAGCACAGGAAAAATTACAGGAGAGTGCGCAGAAGGTATTTACCAAGATGTATGAGCAGCAGGCACAGGCTGCAGGTGCAGGTCCTGACATGAATGGCGCAGGCCCGGATATGGGTGGTGCAGACACGACCTACAATGCAGCAGATGATGATGTTGTAGATGCAGACTTTAAGGAAGTATAATTACCGTAGCATCGTTACGGAGTGAGACAGAGTAGTGCAAAGGGGGCTTCCTCTTTGCCTATTCTTGTTCTCAGATGATTCATAAGAACAGTTAGGAAGAGTAAGGAAAATGGCAGAACAAAAACGCGATTATTATGAGGTCCTCGGGGTTGATCGAAATGCCGATGATGCCACCATCAAGAAAGCATATCGACAATTGGCAAAGAAATATCACCCGGATATGAATCCGGGGGATGCTGAGGCAGAGAAAAAATTCAAAGAGGCATCCGAGGCGTATGCCATCTTAAGTGATGCTGACAAGAGAAGACAGTATGACCAGTTTGGCCATGCTGCATTTGAGGGCGGTGCCGGTGGTGGCGGCTTCGATTTCTCCAGTATGGACTTCAGCGATATTTTTGGCGATATTTTCGGCGATTTCTTTGGCGGCGGAAGAAGGACGAACAATGGACCGATGAAAGGTCAGAATGTCCGTGCAAGAGTCAATATCAAGTTTGAGGAAGCGGCCTTTGGCTGTGAGAAAGAGATTGAGTTAATCTTAAAAGATGAGTGTTCTACTTGTCATGGTACCGGAGCCAAGCCGGGAACCTCCAAAGAGACCTGTAGTAAATGTGGTGGTAAGGGTAAGATTGTCGTGACACAACAGTCTTTCTTTGGCACGGTGCAGAATGTGACCACGTGTCCGGAGTGTCAGGGATCCGGTCAGATTATTCGTGAGAAATGTACCGATTGTCACGGTACCGGATTTATCTCCAGAAAGAAAAAGATTCAGGTGTCCATTCCGGCCGGTATTGACAATGGCCAGTGTGTGCGCATCCGAGAGAAGGGAGAACCTGGTATCAATGGTGGACCGCGGGGCGATCTGTTGGTTGAGGTGCGTGTGGCACCCCATGCTATTTTCCAGAGAAGCGAGTACGATATCTATTCTTCTGCTCCAATCTCTTTTGCACAGGCAGCCATTGGCGGTGAGGTTATGATTGACACGCTGGATGGCAAGGTGGTATATGAAGTGAAGCCGGGTACGCAGACAGATACCAGAATCCGTCTCCGCGGTAAGGGAATCCCGTCCCTGCGCAATAAAAATACCCGTGGCGATCATTATGTGACGCTGGTGGTGCAGGTTCCCACGAATCTGAGTCATGAAGCGAAGGAGACCCTCCGTAAGTTTGACGAACAGACGGGGAAGACGCTCAAAGACGGTGGATCCGTAGTGAAGGACGAGAAGAAGAAAAAAGGTTTTATGGGTAAATTAAAAGATGCGGTAGATGAGTTATAATCTTTCGTAGCATGTAGAACGGTGTCATGCCGGCCTGTCCGGAGGAATTCGTCTTAAAGAATTCATGTAATCCATCGATATCGCCATTCTTAATGTAGTCTAGCATATTGCGTTCAAAGTCCACCGTAGTGTGTGATGTGGTTGCAATATCGGCGTAGTCATTGACTGTAGAATGGGCCGAGGCAATATCCTGTGATACTTCGCCGGCAATGGCATTCTGACGAGAGATCTTGGCATTGGAATCATAGATGATCACATCCGATAAATCTAACTTCTCATCGCTGATAAAATAGTAAATCAGGCATAACTCATGGAGAAACAGTTCCAGATAACAAATCAACAAAGAGGGCAAAAAAGATAACAAAAAAGCAAATTTCCGATAAGGGGATTTGCTTTTTTCTATTATACTTTTTCGTATAGAAGGGATGTTGGGCGCGATTGGGCGAACCCACGTCTGCATATTTTCAGGAGGGATGATTTTATGGGTAAATTTCCAAAGGGATTTTTGGTAGGGGCTGCCACGGCGGCACATCAGGTGGAAGGCAATAATATTCATAGTGATTACTGGGTGCAGGAACATGTGGAACATTCCCAGTTCGTGGAACCATCCGATGAGGCGGTAGATCACTACCATCGTTATGAAGAAGATATTCAGTTAATGGCAGAGGCTGGATTGAACGCGTACCGTTTTTCCATTGAATGGGCAAGAATTGAGCCAAAGAAAGGCGAGTTTGACGACAATGAAGTGGAGCATTACCGTAAGGTGATTGCCTGCTGTAAAGAACATGGTGTGGAGCCCATTGTGACGTTACATCATTTTACATCTCCCGCATGGTTGATTTCCATGGGCGGATGGGAGAACGAGGAAGTGGTCGATCTCTTTGCTCGCTATGTCAAGTATGTGATCGAGCGATTGGGCAGCGAACTGAAGTATGTCTGCACCATCAATGAAGCGAACATGCGCCTGCAACTGGCTGCTATTATGCAAAAATATATGGGTACGATGGGCGGCAGTGCCCAGGAAGCAAGTGCTTCACCGAAGGAAGGCGATGTTCAGGTGGGCTTGAACCTGGGACAAGGCATGAACACCATGATGCTTGGCATGATGGAGTGTGCGAAGGCGTTTGGCGTTGCGGATCCAAGAGGTATCCATACCTTTGTTTCCATGTGTACACCGGAAGGTGATCTTCTGGTGATGAAAGCACATCAGGCGGCAAAGAAAGTGATAAAAGAATTGTATCCGGAAATAAAGGTAGGACTTACCTTGTCGCTGCACGATATGCAGCCGGAAGCAGGGGGCGAGACAGCGGCAGCTAAGGAATGGGAAGAGGAATTCCGCCATTATCTGCCATATCTGCAAGATGACGATTTTATCGGAACCCAGTGTTATACCAGACAATGTTTCGATAAGGAGGGTAATAAGTATACACCGGAGGGTGTGGAACTGACCCAGATGAATTATGAGTTCTATCCCCAGTCAATCGCCAACGTGGTACGTGCAGTCGCCAAAGATTTCAAGGGGGATATTCTTGTGACAGAGAATGGGATTGCCTGCGCAGATGATGCCAGACGTCAGGCGTACATTCAGACGGCAACGGATGGACTTGCGGAATGTATCGCGGACGGTATACCGGTGAAAGGTTACATGTACTGGTCATTGCTGGACAATTTCGAATGGCAGAAAGGATTTTCCATGACCTTTGGCCTGATTGGTGTGGATCGGAGCAATATGGCGCGCCAGCCAAAGGAAAGTCTTGCTTTGCTTGGTAGCATGGCGCCGTAACATGGTGCAATTCTATGGCCCAATGATGTGGTGAGATCAAGGCTGTATGAGAGAAAAAGACAGGATAGACAGAGTCGTTCCTTATGGGGCGGCTCTGTTTTTGCATTCCCATGTTTTTTTTGCTATAATACATAAGATTATGGAATTTTAGCGAAATGAGGGTGCGCTATGAAATGGAATAAATACACGATTCATACAACCACGGAAGCGGAGGATCTGGTATGTGCCATGTTGGCAGACCATGGCATTACCGGTGTTGAGATCGACAATTTTATCCCTGTGCCGGATGCTGACCGGCAGGGTGGTGTGTTTGCAGAATTGCAGCCGGATCTGCCGGCGGATGACGGAAGCAGTAAAGTGAGTTTCTATGTGCAGGAGGATACGGATGCCAAGACGTTGTTGCAGCAGGTGGAAGACGGTCTGAAAGAACTGGCGTCCTTTACCAATCTTGGCAGTGGCAGTATCACCACGGAACTATCCGACGAGAAGGATTGGCGGGATAATTGGAAACAGTATTTTTCTGCGTTTACCATTGGAAATATCTACATCAAGCCTACCTGGGAGGATGCGCCGGCAGATTTGGAGGGCAGAACACTGGTGGAGATCGATCCGGGGGTATCTTTTGGTACCGGCAAGCACGAGAGCACACAACTGGTCATCCGTCAGTTACAGAAATATTTGACGGAAGGCGATGAGGTCCTGGATGTGGGATGCGGCAGCGGTATTTTGTCCATCGTTGCACTGAAACTGGGAGCACATCATGTGTGTGGCACAGACATCGATGCGGACTGTATCGCTTCCAGTTATGAGAACTTTGTCGTCAATCATCTGGATGCCTCACTGGGAGATTTTTATGTAGGCAACCTGATCGATGATGTAGCATTGCAGGAACAAATAGGAACGGCATGCTATGATGTGGTGGTTGCCAATATTCTTGCGGATATTATTATCCCTATGGCTCCGGCATTGGCGCACACCATGAAGCCGGGAGGCTATGTGATTACGTCGGGCATTATTGATTTCAAGGAAATGGAAGTGCGGCAGGCGCTGGAAGCGGCGGGGCTTACCATCACAGAATGTAATGCACAGGGAGAATGGCGCAATATCACGGCACGCAAGGAGATAGTTGTCATTGGCGGATGCCACGACCAGGCTCATTGAGACACAGAGAGGATATCGCAAACATGCAACAGATTTTTATTGATCAGCAGGTGGTTCTGCAGCAACAACTTACCATTACAGGGGAGGATGCCAGACATCTGTCGCAGGTGTTACGCATGCATCCGGGAGAGCGGGTTCGGCTCAGTACCCATGAGGGTGATAATTTCCTTTGTGAGATTCAATCCCTGGATAAGCAGGAGGTGGTGCTTCGTGTGATGGAAGAGACCATGTCCACGGAGTTAACACAGCGCATCTATCTCTTTCAGGCGATTCCCAAAGGCGATCGGATGGAGACGGTCATTGAAAAAGCGGTGGAACTGGGGGTCTATGAGGTGATTCCCGTAGAGATGAAGTATTGCGTGGTCAAACTTGACGATAAAAAGAAGGCATCCCGGCTGAAGCGTTATCAGGCGATTGCAGAAGCGGCAGCGAAGCAGTCCAAGCGAAGCCGCATTCCGAAGATTCATCCGGTGATGACCTTTGCGGAAGCGGTGGACTATGCCATGCAGTGTGATGTGTGCCTAGTGCCCTACGAGTGCAAGAGGGGAATGGTAGCCACCAAGGAGGCACTGCATAAGATTCAGTCGAACTCTGCCATCAGTATTATGATTGGACCGGAGGGTGGTTTTGATGCCACGGAGATTGCCCGGGTGGAACCGGATATGGATGTGATTTCATTGGGAAGTCGTATTTTGCGTACGGATACAGCTGCCATTACCGCTATGTCCATGGTGATGCTGGCCTGTTCCATGCAGGAGTCGGATTGAGGCAGATCCAAAGGGCTGGCCAGTGGAGTTTTATGTGACGATGAATATAATAATAATGAGCCTTGCGGTGATGTGCGCTTGCGGACATTGCCCCATTCTGGTTCGTGGTAAGAATAGAAAATAGATAGGAAAAGGACATGGAAGCATACTTAGACAACTCAGCAACCACGCAATGCAGTCAGGCCGCAGCCGATCTGATGATGCAACTGCTGCGTGTGGACTATGGAAATCCGTCATCTTTGCATAATCGGGGCATGGATGCGGAAAATTATGTAAAAGAAGCAAGACGAAAAATTGCAGCAACGTTGAAAGTTCAGGAGAAGGAAATCTATTTCACTTCGGGAGGGACGGAGAGCAATAATCTGGCCATCATTGGCAGTGCCATGGCGAACAAGCGCTCGGGCATGCATGTGATTACGACCGCGGTGGAGCACCCCTCAGTTGCCAACCCCTTTGCGTATTTGGAGGAACAGGGCTTCTCAGTGACCTATCTTCCGGTGGATACCTATGGTGTTGTGTCTCTGACAGATCTCAAAGATGCTGTTTGCAGCGACACGATTCTGGTATCCATGATGCATGTGAATAACGAGATCGGTGCGGTGGAACCCATTGAGGAGGCGGCACGCCTGATCAAGCAGCAGAATCCGAACTGCCTGTTTCATGTAGATGCCATCCAGTCGTACGGTAAGTTCCGTATTTTCCCGAAACGTATGGGAATTGATTTAATGTCAGTCAGCGGTCATAAGATTCATGGGCCCAAAGGCAGCGGCTTTTTATTTGTCCGTGAAAAGGTAAAGGTGAAGCCAATCGTACTGGGCGGAGGACAGGAACTGGGTATGCGTTCCGGTACGGAAAATGTGCCTGCCATTGCCGGATTGGGGCAGGCGGCCATGGATATCTATCGGGATTATGATCGTAATATTCGAAGGCTGTATGCGTTGCGGGATCATTTCATCGCCCGGGTGGAGACGATTCCGGGGGTCAGTGTCAATGGCTATCGGGATCACCGAGGTGCACCGCACATTGTCAGCGTCAGTGTGACCGGGGTGCGCAGTGAAGTTCTGTTGCATGCGCTGGAAGATAAGAAGATTTACATTTCGGCAGGAAGTGCATGTTCTTCCAATAAGCCGGCAGTCAGCAGAACCCTGCAGGCCATTGGGTTACAGAAGGAACTTTTGGAAAGTACCGTACGTTTTAGTTTTTCCATTCATACGACGATGGAGGAGATTGATTATGCATGTGATACCATGGAACAACTGGTACCCATGCTTTCAAAATACACAAGACATTAAGGAGACAGAATCAGAATGTACAAAGCTTTTTTGATTAAATATGCGGAGATTGGTATTAAAGGAAAGAATCGTTTCCTGTTTGAAGATGCGCTGGTGCGTCAGATTCGTTATGCATTGCGCAATGTGGAAGGCACCTTTGATGTGCATAAGCAGCAGGGACGCGTATTCGTGGAGACCCAGGGCGACTATGACTATGAGGAAACGGTAGAGGCACTGCGTCATGTGTTTGGTATTACAGGTATTTGTCCGGCGGTTATGGTGGAAGATGAAGGCTTCGACCGATTGGCTGAGCAGGTGGTGGCTTATATGGACCGGATTTATCCGGATAAGAACCTTTCCTTTAAAGTCAAGGCGAGACGTGCAAGAAAGAATTATCCCATGGATTCCATGGAACTGAATGCGGCACTGGGGGAGAAGATTCTCGACGCTTTTCCGCAGATGCATGTGGATGTTCATGACCCTGAGGTTATGTTATATGTGGAAATCCGCGAACAGATTAGTTTTTATTCCGAAGAGATTCCGGGGCCGGGCGGAATGCCGGTGGGTACCAACGGCAGGGCAATGCTGCTGCTGTCTGGCGGCATTGACAGCCCGGTGGCCGGGTATATGATTTCCAAGCGGGGTGTTGCAATCGACGCGACGTATTTTCATGCACCGCCCTATACGTCGGAGCGTGCAAAACAGAAGGTGATTGACCTGGCCCGGGAAATCTCTGTCTATACCGGACCCATCCATCTGCACATCGTGAATTTTACCGACATCCAGTTGGCCATCTATGAGAAGTGCCCTCATGAGGAACTGACCATTATTATGCGTCGTTACATGATGAAGATTGCCGAGCACTTCGCAGTGGAAGATGACTGTTTGGGTCTGATTACGGGAGAAAGTATTGGACAGGTTGCATCCCAGACAATGCATTCGTTGGCAGCGACCAATGAAGTCTGCACGTTGCCGGTCTACCGTCCACTGATCGGGTTTGATAAGCAGGAAATCGTGGAGGTATCGGAGCGAATTGGCACCTATGAGACATCCATTCTTCCCTTTGAGGATTGCTGTACGATTTTTGTCGCCAAACATCCGGTTACCAAACCAAGTATTAAGGTAATCAAAAAATCAGAGGAAAAACTGGCGCCGGTCATCGACGATCTGATGCGGCAAGCCATCGATTCGGTGGAGACCGTGTATGTGGAGGCATAGAAATTTTTGCCATATTGAGGACGAAGTTTCCAATACGAAAAAAGGTTCCGGCCAAATCGACCGGAACCCTTATCAATGCTAAGTATCAAATCACGAAATCAATTCGATGATCTTATTTGATGATGTATGGCTCTAAAGCACTTAAGACCTCTGCGGTATCTTCATCGGTATGGATCGTCAGGTCAATGGGCTTAGAGAGATCCAGACTGAAAATACCCATGATGGACTTCGCATCAATGACATATCTGCCGGAGATAAGATCAAAATCAAAATCGTACTGGCTGATTGTGTTTACGAAAGATTTAACTTTGTCGATGGAATTTAATGAAATTTGAACTTTTTGCATGAATCTGCCTCCTGTTTGTCATGATTTTTATACGATTATGGTAATTCATCGGAAAAGAAAAGTCAATGATTTACAGGAGAAATTACATTGATTTTACGAGGAGAACAGACAGTAAAAATATGAGTTCAGAACAAAAAAAAGCAGCGCTTCACAATCTGGGTTGCAAGGTGAATGCCTATGAGACGGACGCCATGCAGCAGTTGCTGGAGGAGGCGGGCTATATCATTGTGCCTTTTGAGGAACGCGCGGATGTCTATGTGATTAACACCTGTTCCGTGACCAATATTGCGGATCGCAAATCCCGTCAGATGCTCCATCGGGCACGTAAGAACAATCCGGATGCCATCGTAGTTGCTGCCGGTTGCTATGTGCAGACCGCAACACCGGAGGTGTTGGAGGACGATGCGGTGGATATCATTATCGGAAACAATCAGAAAAACCATTTGATTGACCTGTTGGATGCTTATGCAAAGCAAAAACAGGAACCGCTCGTCTGTTGTGAGGACATCAACCGGCCGGAACAGGAATACGAACAGATGTCCGTCAAAAAGACAGCAGAGCATACCCGTGCTTTTATCAAAGTACAGGATGGCTGTAATCAATTCTGCTCTTATTGCATCATTCCTTATGCCAGAGGCCGTGTGCGCAGTCGAAGCATTGCGGATGTGGTTTCCGAGGTGGAACAATTGGCAGCCGCCGGCTATCGGGAAGTGGTGTTGACCGGAATTCATCTGAGTTCCTATGGATTACAGGAGAACTATAATGCTGAGCCTGACGGAACACACCTTTTGGAACTGATTGAGGCGGTCAATGGTATTGCAGGCATTGATCGGATTCGATTGGGTTCCCTGGAACCGCAGATTGTAACGGAAGCCTTTGCCAAGCGTCTGGCGCAAGTGGACAAACTCTGCCCCCATTTTCACCTGTCACTGCAAAGCGGATGCGATGCTACCTTGCAGCGGATGAACCGTCGGTATACCACGGAGGAATATGGTTGTGGTTGTGAGGTGCTGCGGCGTTTCTTTGATTGTCCGGCAATCACCACGGACGTGATTGTTGGTTTTCCGGGGGAGACGGAGGAAGAATTTGCGACCACAAAGGATTATCTGGCATCCATCGGATTTTATGAGATGCATATTTTTAAATATTCCCGCCGTAAAGGTACGAAGGCAGCGGATATGCCTGACCAGATACCGGAGCCCATCAAGGTCCGGCGCAGTGAGAGCCTTTTTGCTCTGGAACGGCAGATGTCAACGGCTTATCGGACCTCCTATGTGGGTCGTAGCGTGGAAGCATTGATGGAGACACCGCTGGAAAAGGACGGCATCCAATATTATACGGGATATACCAGAGAATATATCCGGGTAGCCCTGCCCACAGATGCGGATTTATCGAATTGCCTGGTCTGTGGAACGCTGGGGGATTTAGTGGCAGAAAATATTTATTTATTGGAGCAGCCGGTTATGCGGTAACTCCTTTACTTTTCTTGGACAATATACTAAAATATAGATAATTAGCTTGATAACAAAAGAGCAGATAGGTGCGGATTTATTATGCAGAATTTAAGTAACACACAGTATTTTAAGGTGGAAAAGGAAACACCGGCATCCGTTAAGGAGGTACTTCGCGTCGTCTACGAAGCCCTTGACGAGAAAGGTTATAATCCAGTGAATCAGATCGTAGGGTATATTATGTCCGGCGATCCTACATTTATCACCAGTCATAAGAATGCCCGGAGTCTTGTGATGAAAGTAGAACGTGATGAATTGGTGGAGGAACTCCTCAAAGAATACATTGTTCATGAGGCGTGGAAATAGTGGGAAACACATCAGGTAGAATTCTCGGACTGGATTATGGAACAAAGACTGTGGGGGTCGCGGTAAGTGACCCTTTGCTTTTGACTGCCCAGGGGGTAGAGATTATTCGCAGGGAAAAGCCGGCAAAATTGC
>CAMAKU010000017.1 GCA_945836255.1 uncultured Roseburia sp.
GAAGGAGGACACCTATGTTATTTATCGAATACCCGAAATGTTCGACTTGCCAGAAGGCAAAGAAATGGTTGGATGCCCATGGGGTATCCTACACCGACCGTCACATTGTGGAGGAAAATCCTACTTATGAGGAGTTGAAACAGTGGTATACCGCCAGCGGTTTGCCACTCAAGCGGTTTTTCAATACCAGTGGAATGCTTTACAAGGAAATGCAGTTGAAGGACAAATTGCCTATCATGAGTGAGGAAGAGCAGTTGCGGCTGCTGGCAACCAACGGTATGCTGGTGAAGCGTCCCATCATCGTAGACGGTGATCTGGTTCTGACAGGCTTTAAGGAAGATGAGTGGATGACGAAGTTGCAACGGAAAGAGGCATAAGATGTCATGGAAAAAACCAATATCCCTTGCGCTTAGTATTGTCCTTCTTCTCTGTACGGCGGCATGTCAACAGGTGGAAGTGGAGCAGACAACGGAGGAACGGGTCGTTGTCCAGCAGGGGAGCGATACTGCCGTTAGTGAACAGGTTTCTCTGACAGACATTCCGGCGTATGATGGCGAGCCTTATGTGGAGATTTCTGGCAATCAGCCTGATTTTACGGAGGCGGAACGGCAGAGCACACAAGCCTTTGCTTCGTATAGCGATTTGGATGCCTTGGGGCGTTGCGGTCAGGCCTATGCCAATCTGGGAAGAGAACTCCAGCCCACGGAGCCCAGAGGTGAAATCGGCCAGATTCGGCCCTCCGGCTGGCATACTGTGAAATATAATAATTTGATTGACGGCAATTATCTGTATAATCGCTGTCATTTGATTGGATATCAGTTGGCAGGCGAGAATGCCAACGAAAAGAATCTCATTACGGGGACGCGTTATCTCAACGTGATGGGCATGCTGCCCTTTGAGAACGAAGTGGATGATTATATTGAGGCTACCGGCAATCATGTGCTTTACCGTGTGACACCGGTGTACGAGGGGGACAATCTGGTGGCATCCGGTGTGCGTATGGAAGGCTGGTCAGTGGAAGATGGTGGCGCAGGCATCTGTTTTTCTGTGTATTGCTATAATGTGCAACCGGGGATTGGCATTGACTATGCTACGGGGGACAGTTGGGAATCAACGGAGGAGCAAACGGCGTATATTGTCAATACAAATACGAAGAAGTTTCATCGCCCCGATTGTTCTTCCGTCAACCGCATAGCGGAGCACAACAAATACGAGTGCAGTTCGACACCGGAAGAATTGATGGCACAGGGGTATGAACCGTGTCAGCGGTGTCTTGGCGACCTATGAGGAGACACGATTACTACCAATGAATTCTGAGATGGGAGAAATCACATGAGCAAAGAGAAAAAACAAAGGGTACAAATGACCTTTTCACAGATGTTGGCAGCCAGCCGCGATTGGTGGCACAAGCCTCAGTATGAATTGAAGAAATACCTGATTGAGGATGGCAAACCCCACAAATTTGCCTTGGTCTGCCCGGGCGGCGGCTATTCCATGGTTTGCAGTTTTTTGGAAGGAGAACCTTTTGTGGCTGATCTGCAGCAGGCGGGGTATCATGTCTTTATTCTCTATTATGCCACAAAGAAGAATGCAGCATTCCCGGGGCCTATGGATGATCTGGCCCGGGCAGTCCGCGAGATCTCGGCGCACGCCAAGGAGTGGCATGTGGATATGGCAGGCTACTCGGTGTGGGGATTTTCCGCGGGAGGTCATCTGGCGGCAAGTTACGGCACAGAGTCCATGGGTTATCAGAAGTATCATCTGCCTAAACCGGCGGCTCTGGTGTTGAGTTATCCGGTAGTTACCATGGATGAGATGACCCATGGAGGCAGCCGTGAGTGGTTGCTGGGCAAAGAGCCCACACCGGAAATGATTGCATTGACCAGTGTGGAGAAGCAGGTGACAAAGGATTACCCGCCGACTTTCTTGTGGTGTGGAGACTGTGACACTACAGTGCCGCCGGAGAATAGCCATCGGCTGGATGAGGCATTGACCGGGCAGGGGATTTTCCATGAGTTTCATGAGTACCCGGGTGTGGAGCACGGCGTCGGGTTAGGGGTCGGTCTGGCGTGCGAAGGATGGCAGTTAGATGCCATCCGGTTTTGGGAAAAAGCACGGCAGATTCAGCCGGAATCAGAGAGATCCATTGGTTTTTGGCGCGGTGCCTAGTACGTTGCTTTCTCGGCATCTTCTTTGGTGCGGTGAATGGTTCCGGCGGGATGATGTGGCGGCGCATAAATGGAGGATAGTTTTAAAGGAATCCTGCCGGTGTTAATGATGTTGTGCCAGGTGCCCGCCGGGATAAAGATGGTATCACCACGGCAGACTTCTCTCTGGAATCCCATTCTGTTCTTATCTTTTCCCATTCTTACCAGGGCAATGCCCTGTATGACTTGAAGAATCTGATCTGTGTCTTCGTGGATTTCCAGTCCGATATCGGAATGGACCGGGATGCACATCAGTGTCATTTGCGCATGACAGCCGGTCCAAAGGGCGGTACGAAAAGTGTGATTCTGTGTTGCCAGTTGTTGGACATTTGCCACGTATGGCTTAGGACCGTGCTCGGTGGGAGTATTACCGCAATCCGTATGCATAAGATCACCTTATACTGCTACTTTATCATTATCATATGCAGACCGGCGAAGGACGTTCATATCATTTGCAAAAGCGACCGGAGCGGCAGTTGTACTACATCAGAAACAATGCTAGAATAGGCGTATAGATGCGGAAGCAGTTGCAAAATCATTCGCAACTGCAAAGCGGAGAATCGGAAATGAGGAGTAGAGTCATGTTGACGCAGTTTTCACGAACGGAATTATTGCTGGGGAAGGAAGGCGTAAAGCGGCTGGCAGATGCCAGAGTCGCAGTCTTCGGCATCGGTGGTGTGGGCGGCTATGTCTGTGAGGCGCTGGTGCGAAGCGGAATCGGAGCGTTTGATCTAATTGACAGTGATACGGTCAGCCTGACGAATCTGAATCGTCAGATTATCGCCACCCATTCCTCCATCGGTCGCTATAAAGTGGATGTGATGAAAGAACGTATGCTGGATATCAATCCGGAGGTACAGGTGCAGACCTACCAATGTTTTTTCCTGCCGGAGAAGGCAGATGCGTTCCCTTTTGGGACGTATGATTATATTGTAGATGCCGTGGATACGGTGACGGCAAAGATTGCGCTGGTGGAGACTGCCCGTGCCTATCAGGTGCCCATCATCAGCAGCATGGGGGCGGGCAATAAGTTAGATGCGTCGCTGTTTCGCGTGGCTGACATTTATCAGACCAGAGTGTGTCCGCTGGCGAAGGTCATGCGCCGGGAATTGAAGAAGCGGGGAATTGACCATCTGAAGGTGGTGTACTCAGAAGAAAAGGCCCTGTCACCCCGGACAGAGGAGTGTGCACAGGAAGAGAATGTTCAAAAGAGAAGTATTCCGGGGAGTGTTGCCTTCGTCCCATCGGCAGCTGGGCTGGTGATTGCGGGAGAAGTGGTCAGGGATCTGTCGAGGATTACGGTGTAAAACAACGCTGGAAAGGTGAGTCGTGATGAAAACATACGAAAAAAAGGCACATGTCAAAAACGGTATTGCCCGGCTATTCTTTTCGGTGCTGGCGATTGTCTTAGAGATTGCCTTTATCATTGTTATTTTTACCCAATTAAATGCCTATGCGGAATGGATTAATATTGTTACAGGGATCTTTGCCATTTTGCTGGTGATCACCATCTATGGTCAGGATCGTACCTCCAGTATGAAAACACCGTGGATTATGCTGATTCTGGCATTTCCTGTCTTTGGAATTGCCATGTATTTGATGGTGGGTCTCAACGGTCATACCCGCAAGATGCGGCAGCGTTACGATGTTGTGGATGAGGTGCTGATGCCGCGTCTGGTGGAAGGGGAGCAGGGAGCGAAAGCCAAGGAGGCATATCAGGCGTTGCAGGATAAGAATCCACAGATCGCCGGCATTTCCTCCTATCTGATGAACAAAAGCGGATTTCCCCTCTATCGGGACACGGAGATTGTATATTATAATGAGGCGTCCAAGGGATTAGAAGCGCAGAAACAGGCGTTACGGCAGGCAAAGAAATTCATATTTATGGAATATTTTGCCATTGAGGAGGCCGAGGCATGGGAGAGTGTTCTGGAGATTCTGGTGGAACGTGTCAAAGCAGGCGTCGAGGTGCGTGTGTTCTATGATGACATCGGCAGCATTGCTTTTATCAATATGGATTTTGCAAGACACCTGAATGAACTTGGAATTCAGTGCCGTGTGTTCAATCCGTTTATGCCCGGTTTGAATTTCTTCTTGAACAATCGGGATCATCGTAAGATCATGATTGTTGATGGGCGTGTTGCTTTTACGGGCGGTTACAATCTTGCCAATGAATATTTTAATATCACCCATCCGTACGGTTATTGGAAGGATACCGGGGTGCGCATTACAGGAGAAGCGGTGCGCAGCCTGACGATTACCTTTCTTGAGAACTGGATGGCAGTCAAGAAACAGAATGAGGACGATTTTGATTTTGATGCGTACCTGTTGGCAGAGGAATGCTCTGTTGGTGAGCAGGCAGGGGACAACGATGCAACAAGAGAGCCGATGCAGCCGGATACCGACAATCGCTGTGCTTTTGTGCAGCCCTATGCGGATCGACCCATGGACAATGAACAGATTGGAGAAGAGGTCTATATCAGCCTGATTAATAAGGCGGTGAAGTATTGCTGGTTTGTGACACCGTATCTGATTTTGACGGACGAGACCATCCATGCCTTTAGCCTGGCAGCTAAGCGGGGGGTGGATGTGCGGATTATCACGCCGGGGATTCCGGATAAGCGGCTGGTCTATGCCACCACACGTTCCTATTATCATTGTCTGACCAGACATGGGGTCAGGATATATGAATATACGCCGGGATTCTGTCATTGTAAGATGTGTGTATCCGATGATGTGGTTGCCACCTGCGGCACCATCAATCTGGATTACCGCAGTCTGTATCATCATTTTGAAAATGGTTGCCTGTATGCCTATGGCAAGGCAGTGATGGATACCAAGCGTGATTTTGAACAGATGATGTCAGAAAGTCACGAAGTGACCGAAGAATATACCACGGATCGGGGTGCCATGATGCGTCTGACTCATTTGTTGTTACGTCTGATTGCACCCCTGCTGTGATGACATTATCAGACGCGTACCATCCGGTAGCCGATGCCAACGTGTGTCTGGATGTATTGCGCCTGACCGGGGACTTCGATTTTCTTACGCAGTGTTGCCATACACACCCGCAGGGAGGCAACCTCATTATCCCAGGAGCAGCCCCAGAGTTCGTTGGTGATAAATGTATGGGTCAGTACTTTGCCCACATTTTTAGCAAGCAGACACAGTAGTTTGTATTCCAGCGGTGTCAGATGCAGTTCTTCTTCGCCGATATAGGCACATCCGGCGACGTAGTCAATCTTCAGATCGCCATTGGTAAAAATCTGGGAAGAAGAGGGGAGCATCCCCTGTGTGGCTGCCAGCCGTCGCTGGGTCACACGCAAACGTGCCAGCAGTTCGTCAACGGAAAATGGTTTGGTGAGATAATCATCCGCACCGGCATCCAGTGCGCCAATCTTATCGGTGTCTTCATTACGGGCACTGATAATCAGGATTGGTACATTGGACCAGGTGCGGATTTTTTGAATGACATCCACCCCATCCATATCCGGCAGACCAAGATCCAACAGGACAATGTCGGGATTATGGGAACTGACTGCCAGAAGGGCTTCGTTTCCTGTGGTGGCAGTCATATGATGATATTCGTGCATTTCCAGTGCTGTGGCAATCAGATTGCGGACAGCGGTGTCGTCCTCTACGACCAAAATCATACAGTTATTCAAGAATATTAACCTCCTCCAGTGGCAAGGTAAAGGTAAAGGTGGCGCCGCCGGTTTCGTTGTTGGCTACGCTGATCTTGCCGCCGTGTGCTTCTACGATTGCCTGACAGAGTGCAAGACCAAGACCGATACTGCGCCGTCCGTCGGCGATGCTGCTGCCGGTGGTAAAGAAGCGTTCAAATACATGGGGCATATCGTCCGAAGAGATGCCCGGTCCATTGTCTGCAACCTCCACCAGTGCAAAATGCTCCTGCTTGCGTGCGTGGATGCAGATGGTAGAATCACTTGGTGTATATTTTAACGCATTATCAATCAGATTCAAGAACAATTGTAATAAAAGTTTGCCGTCACCATGGACGAGAATCAGTTCGTCCTCCATATCCACGCTTACGGTATGCTCTTTGGCATAGGGACGGATGTGAGCCAGCACTTCATCGATGACATCTTTTAACAGTTCCGGTGCAAAATGAAGTTGTAATGCATCGTCCTCCATTCGTGTGACAGCCAGCAGATTTTCCACCAACTGAATCAGCCACTGGGAATCATGATAGATATCGTCGTATAATTGCTGGCGCTTGTCCTCCGGCATTTGACAGCCGCCCGATAACAGGATACCGGCGTTACCGGAGATGGAAGTCAATGGCGTACGCAGGTCGTGGGAAATGGAGCGCAGCAGATCGCCACGGATTTTTTCTTTTTCCGCACGCAGGGCCGCCGCTTCTTTTTCCCGGACATTGTGATCGTTCTCCAGCGCCAGTGCACATTCGCCCAGGATGGACAGCAGAATGCTCTGCTCGTATTCTTCCAGTGGAGCGTCAGCAGCGATGCCGATCACACCATAAATGTGCTTCTCCATGCGGATGGCATAATATATGTAGTTGGCATCCGGAAACTGGTCGGCAGCGGTCTGGAGATGACGGGCATCCTGCATCACCCAGCCTACAGCCTCCTGATCCGTGGCATTCAGGTAATCTGCATGCTGCTCGCTCTGTTTGGACGGATAGTAGTAAGGCGCTGACAGATGGTTCGGGCCACTGACATAATAGACAATGTCACGATGAAATAATTTCATCATCTGCTGGGCCAGCACATCGATAATGGTGGTGCGGTCGTGTTTTTGACTGAATTCCTGTTCTGCTTCAAACAGCACCCGAATTCGGTAAGCAGCTTCCGCTGACTGTTGTGCAGAGGTCTTCAACTTGCGCGCCAGAGTTCCGGTGATGGCTGCGGCCAGAAACATCACAAGAAATGTCACAGGATAGCCCGGCGCATACGCATGGAGCGTGAAACGAGGTTCCGTAAACAGGTAATTGAAAGCAATGACACTGATGACAGATATAATCAGGCTGTAATTCTTGTTATCGGTGATAATGGAAGTAATCAGCACATTTAACACATAGAGCACAATAATGTTGGACTCGGCGAATCCCCATTGCCAGAACAGACTGGCGATGCAGGTGGCTAAGCAAAAGGTCACACTACTCTTTAAGATGTCTTTGCAATGGTTCAGGAATCTTCTCCTGCCGGGGGTACGTTCATGCATCGGCGGTTGTAATGTCATAAGATACTCCTTGATACTGTTATTTGACTTAATTGTATCACCAAGAGGGAGCACCTGTGTAAAAAATTTTGTTGAATGGCTGACCAGGATATAGCCAACACCGAACACATAGAGTATTGATAAAAGGATAATAATGGTTTCCATGAGGCGTTCTCCTTAGGTGTGAAAACATTTCTTGATCTCCGGCATTCTGCCAATGACAAATAAGGTGTCACCTTCCGCCAGCGCACCGCAGGTGGCGATGTCCATATTCATATCGCCATTGCGTCGTAGCGCAATGACATTGATGTGGTAATGCTTGCGGATATCCAGGGCGGGAATGGTCTGCCCAATCCATTTTTCCGGGACTTCCACTTCGAATATGGCGTAGCCGTCTTCCAGTTCAATGTAGTCAAAAATGTGATCGGAACTGTAACGGATTGCCGTCCAGTTGGCCAGCTGCTTCTCCGGGTAAACGATTTCATCTGCGCCTGCCATCTTTAGAAACTTGGCATGGACATCCCGGGATGCACGTGCCACGATCTTCTGTGCACCCAATTCCTTGAGCAGAGCCGTGGTCTCCAGCGAACTCTGGAAGTCGCCGCCGATGGCTACGATACATACATCATAATTATTGATTCCCAGTGCCGCGAGAAATTCCTGATTGGTGCTGTCACCAATCTGTCCGCTGCTGACATAGGGCATGATGGAATCGATGCGTTCTTCCGAACGATCCACAGCCATGACCTGATGACCAAGTTCGCTGAGTTTTAGTGCTACGTGGTGACCGAACCTTCCCAGTCCGATGAGTAAAATTGATTTCATAATAAATTCCTTCTTTCGATTATTTTTATCCTACGTTAATCTTGTCCTTTGGTAGATGTGAACGTGTGGTGTTCAAGTGACGTGTCGTGGCAAAGATTAGTGTCAACCCGCCCACGCGCCCGAAAAACATCAGTGCCACCAGCAGGTAGCGGGAGAACAGGGACAGTTGTGTGGTGATGCCCAGTGTCAATCCCACCGTGCCGATGGCCGAGGCTGTCTCAAAGAGACAATCCAGAAGCGGTAAGCCTTCCACCATGGATAGGATGCAACCGCCAAAGAGAAACAGGATGAGGTACATCATAAAGATGGCGGATGCGGTGCGAATGGTCTCCTCTGCAATTCTGCGCCGGAACACGCTGGTGTCTTCGTGCTGATGGAATATGGCAAAGGCGGATGCCAGCAGCACCGCAATGGTAGTGGTTTTCATACCGCCGGCAGTGGAGCCGGGGGAACCGCCGATCAGCATCAACAGAATCATCATCATTTTACCTACATCGGAAAGACCGTTAAGTTCCATTGTGTTAAAGCCTGCCGTTCTGGTAGTAATGGACTGAAACAGTGAGGCGAAGATTCGGTCCTTCAGTGCCAGCCCGTCAAATTCACAGCAGAACAAAAAGATGGCAGGAACCAGAATCAGTGTGGCAGTCGTAAAAAGAATCATTTTTGTCTGGGTGGAATATTTGGACATATGCCAGCGGTTGCGGGCAATGTCTTCCCAGGTCAGAAATCCGATACCGCCCACAATAATCAACAGCATAATGACAATATTGACCAGGGGCTGACTGACATACTTACACAGGGATGTATAGGGACTCTGTACGCCCATTAAGTCGAATCCGGCATTACAGAAGGCAGATACCGAATGGAAAATGGCATACCATAGACCTCGTGCAACGCCGTACTCCTGATAAAATACGGGGAATAACAGCAGTGCCCCGGCAAGTTCGATGAGAAATGTACACTTGACGATGAACGAAGTCAGTCGGACGATACCACCGACATTCTTGGCGGACAACGCTTCTTTCATTACATTCCGCTGCATCAGGCCAATCTTTTTGCCGGAGGCGATGGCAATCAGCCCGGCAATGGTGATGACGCCCATGCCGCCAATCTGTATCAGAAGAAGGATGACAAACTGACCGAACATGGACCAGTAGGTGCCCGTATCCTGCACCACAAGACCCGTCACACAAGTAGCGGATGTGGCTGTGAACACGGCATCGTGAAAGGAAGCGTGATGCCCCGATACCGTTGCAAACGGCAACATGAGAAGCAGAGCACCGGTGCCGATGGCTCCTAGAAATCCGAAAATAATTGTTTGAAAACTGGTTAATTTAAATTTATGTTTATTTTTGAAAGGCGTCATTGCCATTTGTCCTCCGGTATGATCTTCCATTTATTATGACAGTTTGGCCGTAAAAATCGTGTTAAGAAATATAGGACGACATTAAAATTATATTAAGAAATGCAGACGAAAAAGGGCAAACGTGCTATACTAAATAGTGTTATCGTTGGGAACGTACGGATAAATTACGAATGACGGGGAAATGTATATGTACTACGGAGGTTTGCTGGTCTACCAGACGATTATTGTCATCTGCTGCATTGTATTTGTGGCTGTTGCGGCAGGACAACGAATGAATAAGGTTTCAAAACTTATGCTGGTCATTGCCTTTCTGTGCCTGATACAGAATGCATCCTATCTCATGGAGATGCAGGCGACATCTTATGACGGTGCGCTTTTGACGACGAAGATCCGGTATGTGGGTGTCGCTTTTATGAGTACCTTTTTCCTGATTTTCTGTGCCCGCTATCGCGGCAAGACCATTTCTCCCAAATTGCAGGGAGTCATGTTTGCGTGGGATTCCTTTGTACTGCTGGCAGTCTGGACCTGCGACCGGCATCCTTTTTTCTATCGGAGGACGGAGTATCTTGCAGATGCGACGTTTCCGTATCTGTATCGTGAATTCGGTATTATTTTTTACATCAATTTCGCCTATTATACGCTGCAGTTGCTGGCCTGCGCCGGATTGGCCATAGACGGCTGGAAGCATGGTAATAATGACAAATACAGAAACAGTTGTAAGATTCTGGTCTTGAGTTCTTTGCTGCCACTGTTAAGTGTGGTGACACATATCTCCGGAATCTGGGTGGGATTTGAACCGTTGCCGTCTCTTTGCGCCATCAGCGTTATGATCTTTTTCCTGTCGGCGATTTTCAAGGATATGTTTGATATTTCTCAGGTGGCTCATCAGAATATCTTTGCCAACATGAGAGAACCCATCATTGTTGTGGATGGCAATTACGGATTTGTGGAGGCAAATATGCATGCCGAGGAAGTTTTCCCGTCGCTTCGGGATTGCAAGATCGGCGATTTGCTGCCGGAGCCTCGTCTGATTACGTATCTTCGTACCGGTATTTCCAACAAACTTTACTATAATCAATGGGTGTTTGATGTCCATGTGGACCGGATCTATGAGGATGAAGTGCTGGTGGGATATTCCCTTCTGCTGACCGATATGACGGATGAAGATAAGCAGATGCAGCGGATTCAGGCGCTGATGAAGGCAGCCAATGATGCGAATCAGGCCAAGACCGATTTCCTGGCCAATATGTCCCATGAACTTCGTACACCGATTAATTCCATCATCGGTATGAATGAGATGATTCTGCGGGAGGAGCCGGATACCCAGATTCAGCGGTACAGTCAGAATGTCAAAAGTGCAGCGTCCATGTTGCTCAGCCTGGTGAATGATATTTTGGACAGTTCCAAGATTGCAGCCGGAAAGTTGCGTATTTTGCCGGTAGCGTATGATCTGGGAACTTTGGTATGTGATCTGTATCAGATGATGATTGCTCAGGCCCGCGCGAAGAATATTACCCTTACCTTTGAACTGGATCCCCTATTGCCCCGGAGATACATTGGGGATGATATCCGTATCCGTCAGGTGTTGATTAATCTGTTGTCCAATGGAATCAAATATACCCAGGAAGGCAGTGTGGTCTTTCGGATTACCGGTCAGATCGAGGGAGAGGAGGCAAAACTGCATTTTTCGATCAAAGATACCGGCGAGGGCATCAGCCGGGACAATATCGCCAAGTTATTCTCCCGTTTTGACCGATTGGAGGAGGCGGGGAAACGTCATATTGAAGGTACCGGTCTGGGATTGAACGTATCGTCATCTCTGTTACATCTGATGGGAAGTAAGGTGGAGATTCAGAGTGAAGTTGGTGTGGGCAGTGAGTTTTCCTTTACGCTGGAGCAGCCGGTGAACGATCACACCCCGGTGGGATCCTTTGCCAAGTTGCTTGACGGGAACACTGCATTTAAAGAATATAATGCAAGTTTTGTTGCCCCCAAGGCACAGATTCTTGTGGTGGATGACAATGAGATGAACCGGAAAGTGTTTGTAGGCCTGCTCAAGGAAAGCCGGATGCAGATTACGGAGGCGGAGAGTGGCAGAGAATGTCTGGAACTGACTGCAGCACAGCATTTTGATCTGATCTTTTTGGATCACATGATGCCGGAGATGGACGGAATCGAGACGTTGAAGAACATGCAGCAGGATAAGACGAACTGCTGTCATGACGTGCCGGTGATTATGCTGACCGCCAATGCCATTGCAGGAGCACGGGAGCGCTATCTGGCAGAAGGATTTACGGATTTCCTTTCCAAGCCTATCTTCTCCGATCAGTTGGAGCAGATGATTGCCCGTTATCTGCCTCGGGAATTGATGGAGCAGTCCGCGGTATCGGATACGGTCACAGACGAACCATCGGAGGGAACACACCCGGCAGATGCACCGGACGGCAAGACAGGAGCAGATTCGGCGTTGCCCCAGATTGAGGATATGGATTTTGAATATGCTATGATGGTATTTCGCAATGAGGATGCCCTACGACTGGCTTTACAGGATTTTGTGCAGATGCTGCCCCGGACCCAGGCGCAGATGGAACTGCTCTTTGAGGGGATTGCTGTGCCCGAGACCCGGGAGGAATATGCCCGCATCTTACATACGTTAAAAGGGAATGCGGCCACGGTGGGAGCCTTGCTTTTATCCAAACTGGCACGGATGGTGGAGATCGAACTGCGTGGGCAGAATCCGGAGTGCGTACGGCAGTTGCATCCGATTCTGATGGAACAGATACGCCGTCATGTGACGCTGCTCTCCGACTTTGCACCCAAGCGGTGCGAGGGGAGTTATGAGGATATCTGTAATGTACTGCAAATGATGCAGGATGCCATTGAACAGGAGGATATGACATCAGCAGATTTTTTGTTGCACGAACTGGATATGTTTGTCGGCATAGAGGAAGTGCAGGAACAGATGTCACAACTGCGGCAGGCCGTGGAGTCTTTGGATCGGCAACAGGCGTTGTACCTGACGGAGGCATTGCAGGTGCAGTTACAGGAGTTACAGGATAATCTACAATTTTCGATTGCCTCCGGCGGTGACAAAGGCTAAGATAGGAACGACGGTATTGCCGTTTTATCATAACAGGAAGAGGAATGGACAGAAATGATGGCAACAAAACAGATTAAATTGATCGCAACCGATCTGGATGGGACGCTGTTACAGAATTACCTACCGGATTGCTCCCAGGAAGCGATTGCATTGATTACGCAACTGGTGCAGCAGGGAGTCTATGTGCTACCTGCCAGCGGACGTCAGTATCCCAATCTCCGGCGGATGTTTGCTCAGGTGGATGGAGAACTGATGTATCTGTGCGAGAACGGGGCATTGGTGATGTATCGGGATCAGGTGATGCTGAAACGCTCCTTTGAACGTCCTTTGGCACTGGAATTGTGCCATATGGTGATGGATGACCCGGATTGTGAAGTGTTGATTTCGGGGGAACGTACCAGTTATCTGATACCGAAGTCGGAGGAATATGTGACCTATATGCGGGATCACATCAAGAATGACGTGACCATTGTCGGTGCGCCGGAGGAGATCGCGGAGCCGATCATCAAGGTTTCTTATTATACGCAAGCTGAGAACCGTGACCGTGTCACGGCATTTTTTGAGCAGCAGATCGACGATCGTTGCCTGATTGTGGTCTCCGGTAATGAATGGGTAGATTTTGCTCCCAAGGGAACGTCTAAGGGAGCGGCGTTGGCAGCCATCGGTGAGCAGATGGGAATTGCCCCGGAGGAGATGATGGCGTTCGGGGATAATGAAAATGACCGTTCCATGTTGGAACTGGTGGGGCATCCTTATCTGATGCGCCACTGCAATCCTTCCATGGAGGATGTGGATGCCAAACGGTGTGACCGGGTGGAAGATGTACTGCGGGAATTATTGGAGCATGGGATATAGACGGTCAGAAGTATGATTACAGAATTTGTGATAGAGATGGAACAGGAGCAGATTCCGGTGGAGGTTATTCGCTCGAAACGGCGTAGTATGGCACTGGAGATTAGGTCGGACGGAAGCGTGCTGGCACGGGCACCTTTGCGTGTATCCGATCGCACCCTCAGGAAATTTGTGGCTAGTCATGCCCGGTGGATTTATGAGAAGCGGCAGCGGATGTTTGAACGCCGACAGCAGTTGGCACAGCATCCATATGAGTTCCCGGTGTGGGAAGAGATGACAACGGCACAGAAGAAAGAAGTCAAAGAAGTGATTACCAGACGCGTGGTCTACTACGCCCGGCAGATGGGAGTGGATTATAGTGGAATCAGCGTGCGCAACCAGAAGAGTCGCTGGGGTAGCTGTAGCGCGAAAGGAAACCTGAATTTCAATTATCGCTTGGCGTATCTGCCGGCAGATCTGTTAGATTATGTGGTGGTGCATGAACTGGCGCATCGCAGACATATGGATCACTCCGCAGCGTTTTGGCAGGAGGTGGCGGACTATTTCCCGGATTATAAGCAATGCCGCAGGAGGCTCAGCGATATTCTGCTTTCCTGATGCGTAGTGTGCATGGTATGTGATAGGAGGAAGTGATGCGATATTATATTGCAGACTGCCATTTTTTTCATAGAGATTTGCTGGATGCCATGGACCGGCGGAACTTTGGCTCTGTGGAGGAGATGAATGATTATATGATTGCTCGCTGGAATGCCAAGGTGCGACCACGGGACGAGGTGGTGATTCTCGGTGATTTTTCCATGGGAAACGCTGCCCAGACCAATGAGATTGTGGCGCAGCTTCATGGCAAATTGCATCTGATTATTGGCAATCACGATAATCGTTTTCTTCGGAGTAAGCAGTTTGATCGGGAACGTTTTGTGTGGATTTACCCCTATGCGGAGATGCACGACGAAGGGCGGAAAGTGGTATTGTGCCACTATCCCATGCCTTGTTACAATGGACAGTATTTGAAGAACAAACAGGGGGAACCCAAGACGTTCATGCTGTATGGTCATGTTCATGATACCCATGATGCTCGGCTGATGGAGCAATTTGGTCAGCAGATGCGAAAGACGATGGTGACAGGAAAAGATGGGGCGCCTTTTTCGCTGGCGTGCAACATGATTAACTGTTTTTGCATGTACTCGGATTATGAGCCGTTGTCGCTGGATGAGTGGATTGCCAGAACACCGATGATTCGTTATAATAATCGGATGGGGAATGAGTATGATCCAAAAGAAAGGGATTAATTGAGATGAAGAAAGAAAACAGAAAAATGGCCCAGGAACGAAGAGCAGCAGAGCGGAAAAGACAGATGCGGATACAACTGATCCGCAACACGTTAATTGTGGTTGCCATTGTGGCATTTTTTGGCGGGATGATCATCTATGGTGTCTTAGACAGCAAGAAGAATGCGGACAACGAGGCGGCGGCTACCACAGAGACCACAGAGCAGGATACGGCTACGACGGAAGAGTCAGATACCGGTTCCGATTTGATTACGGATGAGAGCCTTACGGTAGCAGATGGCGATACAGTCAATATTGATTATGTAGGGCGTGTCGATGGGATTGCGTTTGACGGAGGAAGCGGTAATTACGATCTTGTGATTGGCTCCCATTCCTTTATTGATGATTTTGAAGAGCAGTTGATCGGTCATCATGTGGGAGAGAGCGTGGATGTCACCGTATCTTTCCCGGAGGATTACAATCGTGGCAGTTACACGGATGCCAACGGTGAATCACATAGTCTCAATGGGGCAGAAGCCGTCTTTGAGGTACAGATTAACGGCATTTACGAATAGAAACAGGACGATATGGGAGGACATAGGATGAAGAATATCACGTTGGGAAGTACACAGATTACGGTGCCGCAGAATGCATTTGGTGCTTTGCCGATTCAGCGTGTGGATCAGCAGACGGCGGTGCGGATTCTGCGCAAAGCATATGAAGGCGGAATGCGCTTTTTTGACACGGCGAGAGCCTACAGCGACAGTGAGGAGAAATTAGGTGCCGGGCTGGCGGATCTCAGAGATCAGATTTATATCGCGTCCAAGACAGCAGCGAAGACACCGGAACAATTCTGGAAAGATCTGGATACCACACTGACGAATCTCAAGACGGATTATTTGGACATTTACCAGTTCCATTGTGTAGATCAGTGTTATGCACCGGGGGACGGCACCGGGATGTACGAGGCTATGCTGGAAGCAAAAGCCCAGGGCAAGATCCGTCATATCGGTATTACGGCGCATAAGATTGGGATTGCGGAGGAGATCGTCGCGTCCGGTCTGTATGAGACCTTACAGTTCCCGTTCAGTTATCTCTCTTCCGAGAAAGAACTGGCGCTGGTGGAGGGATGTAAGCGGCAGAATATGGGATTTATTGCCATGAAGGGTTTGGCCGGTGGGCTAATCAATGATTCCAAAGCCGCCATGGCGTTCATGACCCAGTTTGACAATGTGCTTCCTATCTGGGGCATCCAAAAAGAGAGCGAACTGGATGAGTGGCTGGCGTTTATGGAGGATACGCCGGAGATGACCGATGAGATTCGCGCTGTGATTGCAAAGGATAGTCAGGAGTTGACGGGAGATTTCTGTCGAGGCTGTGGCTACTGTATGCCATGTCCTGCGGGAATCATGATTAACCAGTGTGCGCGGATGTCTCTGATGCTGCGTCGTGCCCCATCGGAAGCATGGCTTACCCAGGAGATGCAGCAGGAGATGAAGAAGATTGAAGGGTGTCTGGAGTGTGGGGCATGTAAGAGCAAATGCCCCTATGAACTTGATACACCGAATCTGTTAAAGAAGAATTATGAAGACTACAAGCGGGTGCTTGCAGGGGAAGTAGAGGTATAGACAAATGATGAATCCGGGAACGATGATGAAGTTGATGAACGCGAAGAATACATTTACCAACAATCATCCCAAATTTGTAAAGTTTTTAAATGTGGTGTTTTCCGCTCAATTGACGGAAGGAACGGTATTTGAGATTACCGTGACCAAGCCGGGGGAGGAACCCATCACAACCAATTTCAAGGTGATGCAGTCTGACCTGGAATTGATGGAAAGTTTAAAAGATCTGCAATAACACGATCCCCCTCAATTTGGAGGGGGATTGCCTTACATTGAACATATGGGGGTTACCATGGAAGAAAAAAGATTAGCACTTCTGATTGATGCGGAGAATACCAGTTCCAAGTATATTGATGCCATCATCAGTGAGTTAAAAAAATACGGTGTCATCACCTACCAGCGTATGTATGGTGATTTTACCAGCCCGGGGCTGGCAGACTGGCACAAAAAGGCACTGAATCATGCCATTGTTCCCATCCAGCAACCGCGCTATTCCTCCGGCAAGAATGCGTCGGATATTATGCTTGTCATTGATGCGATGGATATTCTGTTTCAGGATAAGACGGATGGGTTCTGTATCGTTACATCGGACAGTGATTTTACGCGACTGGTGAATCGTCTGCGGGAGGAGGGCATGTTTGTCATTGGTATGGGCAAAAGTGATGCCTCCAAGACTTTTATTGCGGCCTGCAACGAATATAAGTTCCTGGATAAAATTGCCGATGATGAAGAAAAAGACAGTGGCAAGGCGCGGGGACATAAGGAGAGCGGCTACGATAAGTCCGATTCCATCACACCGTTGGGAGATATTAAGTCTGCCATCAACGAATTGATTCAGCAGAGTGAGAATAATGGCGAACACGCCAATCTGGGGTCTACCAAGAGTAACCTGCAACGATTGTTCCCGGATTTTGACGAGCGTAACTATGGTTATAGTTCCATGCGCAAATTCATCACCGAGGCGACCAAGTTTGAGACCATGCAGAAAGGATCCACGATCTACATTTTGCGTAGCAGTGACCACGGATCGGATGTGGAAGATCAGGTGCGTGCCTTTGTGCTTTCGGCAGCAGGACGCTCCGTGGAACTGGGGACCCTTGGCAGGCTGATCGCCGAGCAATATCCGGATTTCAAATATAAGGATTATGGTTATGCCCAGTTGTCCAAATATGTCAGCGGCATCCCGGGGATTCGGATTGAGAATAATATTGTGACATTGCGTGAATAATGGAAGGGGTTATCAGTTGACAATGAAAAATATGACACTGCGGACCAAATTGGTCATTGAAATCGTGATTGTTGTCGTGATCGCGGCGATTACAGGGGCGGCGGCTTACGTCAACGATTATTACCACAGTGAGGATGTGGAATCGGCACTGGAGACCACCAAAGATGTGGAAGTGACACAGATTCCGGAAGGCTATTTTTTTGACGGCAGCGGCACGGAAGATGCGTTGATCTTCTATCCGGGCGGTAAGGTGGAGGTGACGGCATATGCACCTCTGATGCAGCAGATTGCCGCAGAGGGGATGGATTGTTTCTTGGTAAAGATGCCGGGTAATCTGGCCATTTTTGGCAAGAACAAGGCACAGGAGCTGATGGTGGCTTATGACTATGACCACTGGTATCTGGGCGGTCATTCTCTGGGCGGTGCCATGGCGGCTTCCTATGCATCTTCCCATGCGTCGGAACTGTCGGGGCTACTTCTTCTTGCATCTTATGCAACAGAAGATTTGTCAGATGCAGGATTCCCTGCACTCGTGGTTGTGGGAACAAAAGATCAGGTGTTGAATCGTGACAAATATGCGCAGTATGAGTCGAATCTGCCGGAGGATACCACTGTGCTGGAAATTGTCGGCGGCAACCATGCGTATTATGGTAATTACGGCGAGCAGGATGGTGACGGCGAAGCCACCATTACCCGGGAAGAACAACAGGCAGAGGTAGTGGAGGCACTGCGACTGGCCTTTGAATAATTTCGTTGGGAATTCTCCATAATACAAAAAGGAGGATTGCCGTATGAAGATTTTATTTTATGATGCAAAAAAATACGATATCGAGTCATTTGAGGAGGAACGCAAATCACATTCGGATATTGAGATTGAATACCTTGACACCGATATTGATGTCAGGACGGCTGCGCTTGCAGCAGGGTACGATGCCATATGTGCGTTTGTCAGTTCGGATCTGTCGGCGGCAGTGTTGCAGGTGCTGGCCCAGCAGCAGATTGAACTGATTTTAATGCGATGTGCAGGATTCAACAATGTGGATCTGGAGATGGCAGAGCAACTGGGAATTACGGTGTTGCGGGTGCCGGGATATTCGCCGGAGGCAGTAGCGGAACATGCAATGGCGCTGGCAATGAGTGTCAACCGCCGCATCCATAAGGAATATATTAAAGTGCGGGAGAATAATTTCAGTCTGGAAGGACTCATGGGAATTAATTTCTACGGACGCACGGCCGGTATCATCGGGACCGGGAAGATTGGCATGGCTATGGCACGTATTTGTCAGGGATTTGGTATGCATGTAATTGCCTATGACAAATATCCGAATCCCTCTTTGGATTTCATCGAATACAAAGAACTGGAAGCAGTGTTGCGGGAGAGTGACCTGCTGTCGTTGCACTGCCCGCTGACGACGGATAATTATCATTTAATCAATGCGCGCACCATCTCCATGATGAAGGATCAGGTGGTATTAATCAACACCTCCCGGGGCGAACTGGTAGATACGGACGATCTGATTGCCGGTATTCGTGCTCACAAATTTCATGGCGTAGGACTGGACGTGTACGAGGAGGAGACCGATAACGTATTTGAGAATCGGGAGATGGAGATCATGGAGCATTCGGTGACGGCACGTTTGTTATCGTTTCCCAATGTGATTGTGACATCACATCAGGCATTTTTCACCCGGGAGGCATTGGCTGCCATCAGTAGGACGACGCTTGCCAATGCAAAAGATTATGAGAACGGATGTATTGACGATAAGAACAGAGTGGTGTAGTAGGAGGAAGGAACGTGAGAAGAAAGGGACGACTGATCGCAGCGATGGTGACGGCATTTGTTGTCTTGCCGTTGGCACTTGGTCTATTGTTTGTCTTTCAGAAGAACGGATTCGGGCAGCACAGCGGTGATGGAGAACAGGTCAAAGAAGCAAGTACAGAGGCTGCGGATGCCATCGAAGAAACGCCGGAGGATGAACCGGTGACGATTACCATATCGGCCACGGGGGACTGCACCTTTGCTCCGACGCAGACGCACGGTTATGCGGGGTCCTTTCATGAATATTATGATCGCTACGGAGAGCGTTATTTCATGGACGGCGTAAGAGACATCTTTGCACAGGACAGTTTTACGTTGGTAAATCTGGAGTGTGCGCTGACGGATGTGACCACGTATCAGGAAAAAGAATACGTTCTTGTTGGAAAACCGTCCTATGCCGGAATCTTATCCTCCGGTGCCATTGAGGGCGTCTCGTTGGCGAACAATCATTCGCTGGACGCCGGGACACAGGGACTGGCAGACACAAAGGCGGCTGTCACCGGAGCGGGGGTGACCTATGCCTATTATGATGAGGTGGGGGTGTATGAGACACCGGAGCATATCCGCATTGGTTATGTCTCTTCCAGTCTGCTATCTCAGGGGGCAGACCGGGAAGCCTATCTGCAAAATGGAATCACACAACTGCGGGAGATGGGGGTTGACCTCATTATTGCCGCCTGTCATTGGGGAGAGGAGCGCACATATGAACCCACCGAGTACCAGAAGCGGATGGCACATCAGTGTATTGATTGGGGCGCTGATCTGGTCATTGGGAATCATCCCCATGTGATTCAGGGCATTGAGGAATATCAGGGTAAGATTATCTGTTACAGTCTGGGCAATTTCTGCTTTGGCGGCAATTCCAATCCCTCTGATAAGCGCACCTTTATCTATCAGCAGCGTTTTACTTTCGTGGATGGACAGCTGCAGCCGGACATTGATGCCGGCATCATTCCCTGTCGTGTCAGCAGCGTGTCCGGTTACAACGATTACCAGCCCACCATACTGACCGGGGAAGATAAGTTAAGTGTCATCGAGGCGGTGCGTCAGTACTCACAGCCGATTTCGTCGGTCACCCTTGACGATGATGGCAACCTGTTGGTGCCGGTGACATGTCAATAGACGACAAAATCACCTTTGAAATTTCCGTAAGCATTTGATATAATCACTGATACAACGAGTAGCATTTATGCGTAAGACCGGTTGCGCAGATGCTGCTCGTTTTTTGCATTTTTAATAGGCGTTTGCGAAACTTTTGCTGTGTTCC
>CAMAKU010000018.1 GCA_945836255.1 uncultured Roseburia sp.
AACATTCCGTTTTTATTTTTCTTCAATATTTTTTCGTTCATAGTTCTTACCTCCTTTGATATTCGAATGATATCATTATGATATCACAATGTCAATAATTTCCAAAAAGATTTTAGAACAACAAAAAGAAGCCATCCCCCAATGGCTTCTTTTCCCGAAACTGCCAATGGCAGTTCCTACCCCTATATACTCCATACTTCTCAAAAAAGACTGGTTACTTAGCCTCGATATCTTTCGTAGCAATGACATCAACACCTGTGCCACATACATCTGCAAGAACCACATCACCGATAGCAACCGGAGCTGTGACTACCACATTTTCCAGTGCTTTTGCAACGTCAAAAATCATGCCCTTTGGAATGTCTTCTTTTGTCTTGCAGGAAACCATATTAATTTTTCCGCCTTTGACACGGACAGAAGAGGTGACGATTCGCGTTGGATTCGTACATTCTTTTCTGGCATAGATATCACCGCGCTTACAGGTGTTACCGGTAACGTCGGTAACTTCTCCGTTTTCCAAGGTAACCTTAAGGCTGCATCCGAGAGGACAGCCGATACATGTTAATTCTCTTGTTTCCATCTTCTTATGCCTCCTCGATCTTAATTGTGATATTGGTGATATCCGGATATTCAGCCAACTGCGCCTTGGTCAGTTTGACCTCCTCCATCTCACCGGGTGCCATAACCGGGCGTTTCCGCTTGGAAATCAGTGTATCGCCGAAGTAAGTGGCGATGGCACATCCTTTGTATACCTGACCTACACGGAAACGAACCGTCAACTGGTCATCCATCAATTCCGGACGGATGTATTTCGGAACGGTATAGCGTACACCATCTACCGGAAGGATTTCAATCTGTTTTGCTGCTTTTTGCTCACCATTTAATATGTATTTTGCAGCATTTTTTCCGGCGTTGGTTGCTTCCTGTGATACATAATCAACCAGATCATGTACATGAAGCACGTTACCGCAGGCGAACACGCCTTCAATACTGGTCTCTAAACTGTCATTGACGATTGGACCGGAAGTGATAGGACTCAATTCTACACCGGAGTTCTTGGACAATTCATTTTCTGGAATTAAGCCACAGGAGAGTAACAGTGTATCGCAGTCGTAATGAATTTCGGTTCCCGGAATTGGTTTGCGGTCCGGTCCAACCTCAGCAATCGTAATACCTTCAACACGTTCTTTGCCCTGAATGTCAATGACGGTGTGTGAAAGGTAGAGTGGAATATCAAAATCATTCAAGCACTGAACGATGTTACGTTTCAGACCACCGGAGTATGGCATCAGTTCTGCAACAGCAAGAACTTTGGCTCCCTCTAAGGTCATACGGCGTGCCATGATCAATCCGATATCACCGGAACCAAGGATGACAACGCGGCGTCCCGGCATATAGCCTTCGATATTGACCAGACGCTGTGCGGTTCCTGCGGAAAAGATGCCGGCAGGACGATAGCCCGGAATATTTAAGGCTCCACGGGAACGCTCACGACATCCCATAGCAAGCACGATGGCTTTTGCCTCAATGGTGAACATGCCGTCGGTTGCGTTCATGGCGGTGACGGTCTTGTCTGGCGCAATGTCCATAACCATGGTGTTCAGTTTGTATTCGATGCCGCGCTCCAGCACCTGAGCGATAAATCTGGATGCGTATTCAGGGCCGGTCAACTCCTCTTTAAAGGTGTGAAGTCCGAATCCGTTGTGGATACACTGGTTCAAAATACCGCCAAGTTCGCGGTCTCTTTCAATAATTAAGATACTGTCAATTCCGTTATCTTTTGCAGCGATCGCAGCAGCAAGACCTGCAGGACCACCACCGACAATGACTAAATCATATTTCATTTTCGTGCTCCTCCTTATATCTTCTTGTTGTAACCGTATACGATTTTGGCATCCGGGCCATTCTTGGTTACATCAAACATGCTCATCGGAACTTCGCGCTCTAAGATTTCCATTGTCTTCGGTGAGCAGAAACCTGCCTGACAACGTCCCATGCCGGCTCTGGTACGGCGTTTTACCGCATCTAAGGAGCGGGCACCCAACGTTCTGTGGATGGCATCTAAGATTTCGCCTTCGGTAATCATTTCACAGCGGCAGATAATATTGCCGTATGCCGGCTGCTTTTTGATCAGTTCGTTTCGCTCTTCTACAGAAAGGTTTGCCGGATTCAGGATACCTTTGCGGATGCCGTTGAATTCCGGATTGGTTGCAAGAGACAGATAGTCGGCAACCATCTTGGCAATGACTTCGCCGATGGCCGGTGCGGAAGACAGACCCGGTGATTCAATACCGGCTGCATTGAAGAAGCCCTTGGCATCTTCGGCTTCGCCGATGACGAAATCGCCGTTTACTTCATGGGCACGAAGGCCGGCAAAAGAAGTGATAACCTGACGCAGCGGAACATTCTTTACGGACTGGGAACAGGTAGCGCCCAGAGAATCCAACCCTTCGGCGGTGGTGTTGATGCCTTCCTTATCGTCGATATCCTCGGCGGTAGGCCCTACCAGCAGATTGCCATGTACGGTAGGTGTTACCAGCACGCCCTTGCCCATCTTGCTAGGTAATTGGAAGATGGTGTGGCTGACATGAGAGCCTGCATCCTTATCCAGTAGCATATACTGTCCGCGGCGGGCAACGATTTCCAACTTATGCTCGCTGACCATGTTGTTGAACTTGTCAGCATAGACACCAGCGGCATTGACGACTGCCTTTGCCTCGAAGGTATCTTTATTTGTCTTGATGATGTAGTGATCATCTGCTTTGCTAATCTCTGTTACTTCGGTGTTTAAGAAGAATTCTACGCCGTTGTCGGCAGCGTTTTCTGCCAGAGCCATGGTCAGATGGAACGGACATACAATGGCACCGGTAGGTGCGTACAACGCCTTTACCACATCGTCGGCAAGGTTCGGTTCCATGGCAAGCAGTTCTTCCCGATCCAGAATGCGCAGATCCGGTACACCGTTCTGTTTGCCTTTCTCCAGCAATGCATCAAGAAGCGCCGGATCCTGGTCCTTGGTGCAGACTACCAAAGAACCGTTTCTCTGAAATGGAAAATCCAGATCTTTGGATAACTGATCCATCATTTCGTTACCGCGGACATTGAGCTTGGCTTTCCATGTTCCCGGTGTGGCATCAAAACCGGCGTGAACAATCGCGCTGTTTGCTTTTGATGTCCCGTTGCATACATCTTCGTCTCTTTCGATGACGCATGCGTTGACTTTGTACTTTGCTAATTCTCTTGCGATGGCGCTGCCTGTGACACCAGCACCAACAATTGCTACATCATACATATGTAACGACTCCTTTCTTCGCATAAAAAAAGCAAGATAAATAAAGCGAATGTCCTTCGCCTATCTACCTTGCTCTCGTCTCTGGTAATTTATTATTTTGTAACTGCATTATAGCATGGGGAAAAAAGACTTACAATACCCAATTTCCCAAAAATGGGTAATTCGTTTCTGTGGCTGCTTTGTGATATAATCAATCCATAGGAAATAGAGAGAGGGTGTGTTATGGCAAATCAGGCAAACCAAAAACTGAAAATGTTATATATCATGGATTTCTTTCTACGACAATCCGATGAGGAGCATCCTCTGACGGCGGCGTGGATTATCGAGCAATTGGAGGCACGTGGTATCCCGGCGGAGCGCAAGAGCGTTTATCGGGACATTCAGATTCTGCAGGATTACGGCATGGAGATTGAGAAGGCACCGGGACAGAATGGGTTTTATCTGGCATCCCGGTCTTTTGAACTGCCGGAATTAAAACTGCTGGTGGATGCGGTTGCCGCCTCCAAATTCATTACAGAGAAAAAGTCCCGGGAACTGGTCAAAAAGATTGAGCAACTGGGCAGCGTCTATCAGGGGAAACATCTGCATCGTCAGGTGGTGGTGTCCGATCGAGTGAAGATGGCCAATGAGCGGATCTATTACACGATTGATGAGATTTACAACTGTATTGACAACAATCATCAGATGACATTCTGCTATTTGGAATGGAATGAAAAAAAGGAACAGGTACTGCGCCATGATGGCAGAACGTACCGGGTCAGTCCCGAACTGCTCCTTTGGGATAATGAATACTATTATCTGGTGGCTTATGATGAGGACGCCCGGGCGATACGTCACTATCGTGTGGATAAGATCGCAAATGCGCAGGAGATTTCGCAGGTCCGGGGTGGTCAGGAAGTGCGCGCCGGGCTGCACAAAGCAGATTATACGAAAAAACGGTTTGGTATGTTTGCCGGGCAACCTACCACGGTCAGTCTCCGTGCCCCCAAGCAGATGGCAGGAATTCTCATCGACCGTTTTGGGCAGGAGATTACTATGCGCCCCAGCGGGGAGGAGATTCTGGTGCGCGTAGATGTGGAAGTCAGTGGACAGTTCTTTGGCTGGGTGGCGGGACTGGGGCCGGAGTTGGAGATTACCGGGCCTGAGGAAGTCCGTTCGTCCTACCAGTCTTATTTGCAGCAGATTTTGAAAAAATACAGTGAATAGCATTTCTTCGACTTTACAACGTCTCTTGAATATGGTAACTTTTTACCATATTAGTATGTTAAAGCAAAGATAGGAGAGACGAAGTATGAAAAAGTGGAACAAGTTATTCGCGCTTGCACTGGCAGGGGCAATGGTATTGACAATGGCTGCATGCGGCAGCAAGAAAGACACAGCGGAGTCATCCGGTGAGAATGATGACAATACGTTTGTGGTAGGTTTTGATCAGGATTTCCCGCCCTTTGGTTATGTCGGGGATGACGGGGAATTTACCGGATTTGATATTGAACTGGCAACGGAATGCGCTAAGCGTATGGGACAAGAGATTGTCCTGCAGCCCATTGACTGGGATGCGAAGGATATGGAACTGGAGTCCGGTACCATCGATTGTATCTGGAATGGATTTACGGTCAATGGACGTGAGGATCAGTACACATGGACCGATGCCTATATGGATAATTCCCAGGTGGTTGTGGTACGTGCCGATTCCGGTATCAAGACCTTAGAAGATCTGGCGGGCAAGATCGTTGAAGTACAGAAAGAGTCCTCTGCGCAGTCTGCGCTGGAAGAGAATGAGGAATTGTCCGGTTCCTTCAGCCAGTTGCTGACTGTGGGCGAATACAATACGGCAATCATGGATCTGGAATCCGGCGCTGTGGATGCGGTGGCCATGGATGTCTTTGTGGCAAAGGATCAGATTGCAGACAAGAATGGGGAACTGATCATCTTAGATGAGCAGATTTCGACCGAGCAGTATGCGGTAGGTTTCCTCAAAGGCAACACAAAACTTCGTGACGAAGTACAGAAGACGTTGCTGGAGATGGTAGCAGACGGCACCTTTGCTGAGATTTCACAGAAATGGTTTGATACGGATGTCTGCATTCTGGAGCCATAATATAAGGAAAGTATAGCGTATTATGAGTATAGAAATGATTATTATGCAGTTGGGTGAGGGTATGCTGTCCACCATTTGGATCTTTGCCCTCACACTGCTGTTTTCACTGCCGCTGGGCATGTTGATTGCATTTGGACGGATGTCGTCCAATTTTTTGCTGTGTAATTTGATGCGGATCTACATATCCATTATGCGGGGGACGCCGCTGATGCTGCAGCTTCTGGTGGTGTATTTTGGACCTTATTATATTTTTGGTATTTCGATTTCGTCATCGTATCGTGCGTATGCCGTAATCATTGCTTTTGTGCTGAATTATGCAGCCTATTTTGCGGAGATCTACCGCAGTGGGATTGCTTCCATGCCGCAGGGACAATACGAGGCGGCCAAGGTACTGGGGTACAGCCGCCCGCAGACGTTTTTCAAGATTATCCTTCCGCAGGTCATCAAGCGGATTCTGCCGTCGATTACCAATGAGGTAATCACGCTGGTCAAGGACACGTCGCTGGCTTTCTCCATTGCATATGCGGAAATGTTTACCCAGGCGAAGGCACTGGCAGCATCCCAGAAGAGTATGGTTCCATTTATCGCAGCCGCAGTCTTTTATTACATTTTTAATTTTGTGGTGGCGGCAGTGATGGAATTCTTTGAAAAGAAAATGAATTATTATCAATAGAACGATATCATAGTAAAGGAAAAGCCGAATGAATATATTGGAGTTACAACATGCAAAGAAGAGTTTCGACGGTACCGAAGTGCTCAAGGATATCGATCTTCATGTAGCAGAGGGGGAGGTTGTTTCCATCATCGGACCTTCCGGCTCAGGGAAATCCACGTTGCTGCGTTGCTGTACCTTTTTGGAGACGCTGGATGCGGGAGAATTGTCCTACGAGGGCAACAAAGTGGTCACCACAGTGGAGGGCAAGGCAGTATACGGTAATAAGAAGCAGCAGCGGGAAGCCATGGAATGCTTTGGACTGGTGTTCCAGAATTTTAATCTGTTTCCCCATTATTCCGTGTTGAAAAATATCACCGATGCGCCTATTCGTGTCAAGAAAAGACCGGCAGAGGAGGTCATGCGGGAGGCACGTGAACTTCTGGCAAAAATGGGACTATCCGACAAGGAAGACGCCTATCCCTGTCAGTTGTCAGGCGGGCAGCAGCAGCGTGTTTCCATTGCGCGGGCACTGGCGTTGAAGCCGGATATTCTGTTTTTTGACGAGCCAACCAGTGCGCTGGATCCGGAATTGACGCTGGAGATTTTGAAAGTCATCAAGGAACTGGCAAAAGAAAAGATGACGATGGTAATCGTCACCCATGAAATGAATTTTGCTCGGGATGTATCGGATCGGATGATCTTTATGGATCAGGGCGTGATTGTGGAGGAGACTACGCCGGAACTGCTGTTCCGCTCAGAGAATCAGCGGACCAGAGAATTTCTGGGACAGTATCACGATCTCCTGTGATGTCTATGGTTGCCATTCAAAGATAGCCGCCGTCGATGCCGATAATCTGTCCGGTCAGATAGGAGGGGCTTTGCAACAGGTGAATCACAGCATCTGCCACCTCGCTGCTCTGGGCAAATCGTCCGGCAGGAATGGATTCGTTGAGTGCCTGCCGCTCCTCGTCGGAGAGGAAGTCGTTCATCTGTGTGTCGATGACACCGCAGGCGATAGCGTTGACAGCGATGCCGGAGGGTGCAAGTTCTTTGGCAAGGGCCCGGGTAAAGGCGTGGACACCGCCCTTACTGGCAGAATAAGCCACTTCGCAGGAGGCACCGACGGTTCCCCACATGGAGGACACGGAGAGAATGTGACCTCTTTGGCGTGCAATCATGGAAGGGCAAAAACATTTTGCCGTATAAAAACAAGAAGATAAATTCACTGACAACACACGGTTCCAAGCATCCACCGTCATCTCATGGAGCAGTCCCAGATAGGAGATGCCGGCGTTGTTGATGACCACATCTATCTGACCGAATTGTGTCAGGGTCTGTTCTGCAGTCTTTTGCACGAAATCATAATCCGCCATATCACCGGTGAAGGTCAGCACCTGTATATGGTATGTCTTTCGCAGGTCTTCTGCCAATTCCTCAAGAAGATCACTGTTCTTTTCACAAGTCAGACTCAGATGGTATCCTTCCCGGGCAAGGGCAGTAGCGATGGCCCTGCCGATTCCTCTGGATGCGCCGGATACGAATGCTGTTTGAAACATAGTCACAACCCCCTGTCTATTCTGTCTATCACTATAGCAAATCTTTTCCGGAATGACAAATAATAAATGTGTGCACAATTTATAAAATAAAATTTATTTTTCTGAAAACGACTTGTCCAATCTCTGTAATATGATATAATTATTCCATGATATGTAACCGGTATCAAATATAATGTAAAAGGGGATGGACATCATGAGAATTACAATCACAGGCAAAAACATTGAACTTACCGATGGACTGAAGGAGGCAGTTGAGGAGAGATTATCTAAGTTAGAGAAATATTTCGCACCGGAGACAGAAGTACATGTTACGTTGAGTGTAGAGAAGGAGCGCCAGAAGATCGAGGTGACCATACCGGTCAAGGGTAGCGTGATCCGTGCCGAGCAGGTTAGCAACGACATGTATGTTTCTATCGAGGTTGTCGAGGAGACCATAGAGCGTCAGTTAAAGAAATATCGCAAGAAGATCGTAACGAAGCAGCAGAATGTGGACAAGTTCTTTGCACAGGAATATCTGTCAAAGGAGGATGACGACGAGGATGATGAGGAGATTCGTATCATTCGTTCCAAGCGTTTTGGTATCAAGCCTATGTATCCGGAGGATGCATGTGTCCAGATGGAGTTGCTGGGACATGATTTCTTCGTTTTCCTGAATGCAGAGACGGAGGAAGTCAATGTGGTCTACAAGAGAAAAGGCAATACATACGGTCTGATCGAGCCGGAGTTCTGATACCTTTCCATGGCGAAGAGCAATATCCGGTTGGCGAGGTGCCACGCTGAAGTGGCGTGCTGACATGATATAATGTGTCCCAGGGGGGACGTATTATGAAAGATATTGTTTTTGGGGAGACGATTCGCAGAATTCGTCTGGAAAAGGGTATGACACAGGAGGAACTTGCTGCCGGCATCTGTTCGGCCAGCAATTTATCCCGGATTGAAAATGGGAGCCAGATTCCGTCCAGGCAGACATTCCATTTACTGATGGAGCGTCTGGGGGAATCTGGCTATTCTTATGTCCATTTGCAGGGGATGGCAGATTATCATACTCAGGCAATCTGCTGCGAACTGTTGGAAGCGTTTGAGAGTGGACAGACGGACAAGGTGGATGAGCAGTTGTGGGCGTTGCATTGTCTGGCAGAGCAGAAGGATGCGCGTCTGCGCCAGTTCTATGAGATGGCAAAATTAATCTGGTTCTATCTGTCGGGTGGTGTTCCAAAGGAAGATTACCTACAACACTGTCATGAAATCTGGCGGCTTAACCGGGATGAAGAAGATGTTCAGACGGGATTGGAGAAATTGCAAGCCAGTGAGGTGGAACTCTGGGTATTGAACAATCTGGCCATAGGTTATCTGTGGCGGGGTGAGGCGCAGCAGGCATTGCAGATTCTGTTTCAGGTCTATGGACAGGTGCAGAAAAACGGTAGCAGGGAGCGCCGGTTCTGGAAGACCAAAGCCGTGTTGTGTAGCAATATTGCGGTCTGCCTGTTGCATCTGCAGCGGCCGCAGGAGGCGAAGACCTATTGCACGCGGGCGTATCAGGCATTGCAAAAAGAAGGCGGCATCTTGCTGGGGGTACGTCTGCTTCGGGTGAAAATGGAAATCTCCTTGCGCCTTGGGGAGATGGAGGCGTATGTCGCACAGCGGGCATTGCTCCGTCAGTTGTACGAGGTTATGGGCAATGGGACATATTCCCTACAAGAATTTGAAGCTCTGCTGTGGCAGCAGAAAGAATTGCTGATTTTCTTCTAAAACCAAAACATCTGACTTGTATGGAGTCCGAAAATGGTATACTATTAACCGAGAACGCATAGTTTTTTGGGAAATAGAAAGTGAGGATTCTATGAATATCGTAGTATTAGCAGGCGGATTGAGTACAGAAAGAGATGTGTCTTTTAAGTCGGGCGATATGGTGAGCGAAGCACTGCGCAGTCTGGGACACAAGGTGCTTTTACTCGATGTCTTTTTGGGATACAAGGATGCCGAGGAGGATGTCAGCACCATCTTTGATCATACACGGGAGGCCAGCGTTAAGGTGGCAGAGATTACGGACACGGTGCCGGATCTGGCGGCCGTCCGGGCATCCAGAGCAGACCAGTCGGACTGCTTCTTTGGCCCCAATGTCATTGCCATCTGTCGGATGGCAGACATTGTATTTATGGCGCTTCACGGAGAGAATGGCGAGAACGGCAAGGTGCAGGCGGCCTTTGATCTGTTTGGCATACGTTATACCGGCAATGGTTATCTGAGCAGTGCCATTGCAATGGACAAAGGGATTTCCAAGGAGTTTTTGAAATCCCATGGGATTCCCTGCCCGGATGGATTTTCTCTGCATGTAAGCCAGCGGCAGACCGCAGCGGAGCCGTTGCGTTATCCCTGTGTAGTGAAGCCGGCATGTGGCGGTTCTTCCATCGGTGTATCTATTGTCCGCAGCCGGGAGGAGTATATGCAGGCATTGGAGGATGCTTTTGCATGGGAAGACGAAGTGATCGTGGAGGATTATATCGAGGGTAGAGAGTTCTCTGTGGGTGTCATTGAGGGCAAGGCACTACCAGTGATTGAGATTGCACCGGTGCAGGGATTCTATGACTACAAGAATAAGTATGCGGCAGGAAGTGCGGTGGAGACTTGTCCGGCGGATTTGCCGGAGGACCTGACGACACAGATGCAGCACTATGCTGAGGCGGTTGTGGAAGCGTTGGGGATTGAGACGTATTCCCGTATGGATTTCCTGCTGAATGCCCGGAATGAGATGTTCTGTCTCGAGGCCAATACCCTTCCGGGAATGACGCCTACCAGTCTTTTGCCACAGGAGGCGCAGGCAGTTGGCATCGATTATGCCCAGTTGTGTCAGAAGATTATTGATATTTCACTCAAGAGATTTGTGTAGGTGTAGTATGAAGAATATGACATTGGAACAGATGGCGGCAGGAATCGGGGGACAGTTATTTGTACCGGAATCCTATGAGGAGCTGAGAAAAGAAGTACAGGGTGTGGTGATTGACAACCGCAATATACAACCGGGAGATCTGTTTGTACCGATTCGCGGAGCGAGAGTGGACGGACATACCTTTATTCCGGATGCGTTTGCCAGAGGAGCCATGGCAGTACTTTCCGATCATGTTTTGCGGGAGGTGCCGGGGCCGTACATTTTGGTTGACAATACAGAGCAGGCATTGAAACAATTGGCAGCCTATTATAGAAGACAGTTGGATACCTACGTGATTGGTATCATCGGCAGTGTAGGTAAGACCAGTACAAAAGAGATGGTAGCTTCGGTTTTAAAGGAGCATTTTACGGTGTTAAAGACCGAGGGCAATCTGAATAATGAGATTGGTCTGCCTTTGACCTTGTTTCGAATTCGGGATTGTCATCAGGTGGCAGTTGTGGAGATGGGGATTTCCGATTTTGGGGAGATGGATCGGCTGGGAGCCATGGCGCAGCCCAACATGGTGATTCTGACCAATATCGGTCTGTGCCATCTGGAGAATCTGAAGACCCGGGACGGCATCTTACAGGCGAAGACAGAAGTCTTTGCCCATATGCGTCCGGATGGGGTTGTGATCCTCAATGGTGATGATGATAAGTTGCGAGGGGCGGATACCAGAGGGATGGAGACACATTTCTTTGGGCGTAACGGACAGGAGTTCTTTGCAGATGACGTTGTCAGTGGCTTGCAGGAGGTGCAGATGCGGCTTCATACACCCACATGGGAGCAGCAGATTTGTGTTCCCATCGCCGGTGAGCATAATGCGTACAATGCTCTGGCTGCCACGGCGGCCGGTACGATTTTGGGAATGTCGCAGCAGGAGGTTGTTCATGGACTTGCCAACAGCGCTACCATCAGCGGTCGGAATCATCTGATCACGGCACATGGGATGACGATTATCGACGATTGTTACAATGCGAACCCGGTTTCTATGCGGGCGTCCTTGGAGGTGCTTAGTCATGCACAGGGGCGCAAGATTGCAGTCCTGGGTGATATGGGAGAATTGGGTGCCGACGAGGGCAGACTGCATTATGAAGTCGGCGAAGCCGTTGTCTCCTATGGGATTGATCTGTTGTTTACAGCAGGGGAGTTATCACGTCAGATGGCGCAGGCCGTCATGGATCATCCGGGGACAACGCAGGTCTTTTCCTATGACACCAAGGAGGATTTACTGGCAGAATTAAAACAACAAATAAAAAAAGGAGACACCATCTTAGTCAAGGCGTCTCACTTTATGGACTATCCGCAAATCGTAAAAGCGATTACGGAATAAGGTTCTGATCTTCCGCAAGCATGTTGGCGATCACAGATTGTGTGTATGCGCCAATGTGCTTTTTTTGATCCGCATCCAACCGGTTCGGATCAATGGGTTCGCCGTAGTGGAATACGACGGTGGTTGGTTTTACAAATGGAATGTGGTTGCGCAGAATATCCTCCGTGTTGGAGATGGCGACCGGAATAATGGAACAGCCGGTCTTGGTAGCAATCTTGAAAGTCCCCTCCTTAAACGGAGCCATCTCGCCTGTCTTGGTACGTGTACCCTCGGGGAACACATAGATGGAAATGCCGTGCTTGATATCGTCGATGGCGGCTAAGATCACCTGCAAACCATCCCGAGGATTGTTGCGATCAAGAAACAGGCAGTACAGACGCTTCATCCAGACGTTGAGCAGAGGCACCTTGCCCAGGGTGTCCTTGGCAATGAAGCCGGTGCGTGACGGACAATGGGTATAACCTATGATAACATCAAAGATGCTGCGGTGATTGCCGATGTAGAGAACCGGCTCGTCTGCCGGAAGATGCTCGGCACCTTTGACGATGACCTTGGTTCCGCAGATGGCAATGATGGTCTGAAAAGCCCACTGAACGATACGCAGACTACTCAGATCCGCGGCCTTTTTATTGATCTTCGCATAAAGCCATTCGATTCCCAGAATCGGACATCCCAAAATGAGAAAGGCAATGGCAAACAGCAGTGCCAGTAATAATCGCAGCATATTGACCTCCGTTTGTGTCATAGTTTTTCTTAATCATAAAACATCTGAACTAAAAAAACAATCGTAGAATGGAAGAAATACCCGTATTTGGAAAAATATTCACAACAGCAGATGCGTCATAAATGACCGTACATTTCATATAAATAGTAAAAAAGTCCGGGATGTGGGAAGGAATGAGACAAAAATTATGGTTATGCGCGCTGCTGGTGGGCGCGGCGGTCTTGACGGGCTGTTCGCTACATGCAGAAGAAAAAAAGATCCGGGATGTGGAATATACCGTGGTATGTACAGAGGATTTGCCGGAGGAACTGCGGCAGGAGATCGACAAGGTCAAGACGGAGGAATTTCAATTGTCGTATGACGATGGTGCCTATCTGTATCTGGTAAAAGGATACGGCACCCGGGATACCAGTGGTTTTGATATTACGGTCAGTGAACTGTATCTGACGGACCATACGCTGGTGTTCGATACGAAAATCAACGGCCCGAAAGAGGGCGAAGATGTGACACAAAAGGAGACGACCCCCATGATTGCTGTCAAAACGGAGCGGATCGAAAGGCAAATTGTCTTTCGTTAGGATCAATGTTACAATAGGAATAAATAAGGGTCATTATGTGGAGGGAAGTATGACAACAAAAGAAGAGATCAATGAAAAAGTACAAAAGATGGTAATCAAGGATGCAGATTTTTCTGACCGGCTGGAAGATACGATTAAGCCATGGCTTAAGGCGTATCTGCAGGAAGAATACATCACGGGATTTGACGGTACCAGGTTGCATGTGCATTATGCGATTCATCCCCGGGAGAAGGCGGCAGTGGTGATGTCCCACGGATTCTGTGAGTTCGCCGGCAAATTTCATGAAGTCATGTACTATCTGTATGAGATGGGCTATTCCGTCTTTTTTATCGAGCACCGCGGCCACGGCTTTTCCGACCGGGCAGCCTGCATCCATGAACTGGATCGGGTGTATGTAAAGGATTATGATGAGTATGTGCAGGATATGAAGTGTTTTGTGGATCAGATTGTGGTTCCAAAGAGTCTGAGCCATACATACTATCTGTATGCTCATTCCATGGGAGGCGCCATCGGCGTACTCTTTATGGAAGCCTATCCTGATTTCTTTGCAAAGGCAGTGCTGTCCTGCCCGATGTTGCAGGTGGATTTTGGCAAAGCGGCTGACTGGCAGGCGAAGATGTTGATGGCGGTTGGCAGAATGCTGCACTGGGATTGCAAGTATGTGCCGGGTAAGCATGGCTTTGATCATGTCTATGCCTATGAGACAAGTTGTTCCGGTTCGGAACCGCGGTACGCCTATATCTTTCAGCAGCGGGAGGAAATTCCCGAATACAGCAGTTATGGCGCCACTTATGCCTGGACGGATGCATCCATCCGTGCCACAGAACAGATTCGGTCGGATGTTGCGAAGATTCAGCTGCCGGTGTTGCTCTGTCAGGCCGGAAGGGATACCATGGTAAAGCCGGAGGGACAGGAGTATTTTGCGGCCCACAGCGGTAATACCAGACTGGTTCGTTTCCCGGATGCCAAACATGAATTGTACACGGCGCAGGATGAGGTGATGCTGCCCTACTACCAAGAAATCTTTGACTTTTATGGCTGTGAGTGATATAATACCCAAGATGTGTCTTGCGAGATGAGACCATGTTAGGAGGTATATTGTTCATGGAACATTCAGATTTCGATAAAGTTCGTGCTTCTGTCAAGCAGCAGTGTGGCAACAAGGTTGTGATTCAGTTAGACAAGGGACGCAATAAGGTAGATATTCAGGAAGGTGTCATTCAGGAGGCATATCCCAGTGTGTTTACTATTTTGACGGACGATACAGAGGATAAGCCGTCACAGTTGTTATCTTTTAGTTATACGGACATCATTACGAAGGAGATCCGTATGAAGTTGTGTTAATTTCATAGGAACAGAGAAGATCGGACCGTTTGGGTTCGGTCTTTTTTTATATCATACATTTGGCCGCCCCATCATAAAATGGTAGAAAGTAAGAATGGGGATGGACAATGGAATTAGAAAGAAAAGTGATACATAAAAACAAAGCGCCGCTGACGGCTTTTGCCCAGTTGATCACAGAGGAGGATTATAATCTTCCGGAATATAAACCGGACATTATGACGATTATCAAGAGCCGAGGTACCATCGTCTTAGATGAGACGTCAGTGGAGGAGGAGTACGTCACCCTGCATGGAAAAATGAATTTTGAGATTCTCTATCAGGGAGAGGGAAGCCGGCCGGTGATTGACTGTCTGAAAGGAAGCATTCCGTTTCAGGAACGGGTTCATGCGGAAGGATTACAGGGAAAAGACAACACCATCGTCAAGACCACCGTGGAAGATATGGGAGTGGTGGTCATCAACTCCCGGAAACTTTCGCTTCGGGGCTTGACGGAAGTGCAGGTGATCGTGAACGATGGGGAAGAAATGGAACTGCCGGTAGCATCGGAGTATCCGTCAGAATATCAGGTGCAGCAGGAAAACCGTACGGTATTGCGCCTGATGGAACAGAAGCGTGACCGTATGCGTTTCAAGCAGGAGGTGATGCTGCCGAAAGAAAAGCCCAACATCCAGACAATGCTCTGGACGGATGTGCGCTTGGAGCAGACGGCCCTGCGTCAGAGCAGCGAGGGACTGGAATTGACGGGGATGCTCTGCGTGTTTGCACTTTACCAGACCGGACAGGAGGAGGCATTTACCTGGTATGAATCCAGTGTGCCGGTATCGTCGCAACTGGCCTGTGAAATCCCCCGGACGGATGGATTTTATCAGGTGAAAACCATCGCTGTGCAGTCGTCCTTAGAACCGCGAGAAGATTTGGACGGAGAATTGCGCAATCTTGCAGCAGAGTGTTTTGTGGAAGTGGAGTTGAGCGTTTGGCAGGAAGAACAGATGGAACTGCTGAAGGACGCCTATTGTATGTCAAAAGAACTGCACGTGCATCGGCACACGGAAGAGATGTGGCAGATGGCGATGAAAAATGATGCGCTGATTTCTTTTGACGCACAGCAGCAATTGCCGGGGACCAAAGAAGCGCTGTATTTATGCGATGGTTCCCCGCAGGTCAAAGTGCAGGAGATTTCGCTGCAGGATGGAAATATCGTGATTCGCGGAACTTGTGACATGGAAGTCCTGTATCTGACCACGGAAGACAGTATGCCGCTGGGGTGTGCGCGCTTTGGGATTCCCTTTGAAGGGGAAATGGAAGCGGGAAATGTGGTGGACGGCGACTATATCGATGTGGAAGCGTCGGTTTACCGCGTGCAATGCACGCTGAATGACAGCAGTACCATGACGTGTCGTGGCGAACTTCAGGTGGGATTGATGGCATTTCACAGAGAACAGGTGCAACTGCCGGATGACCTGGTGGAGGAGCCACTGGATCTGGATGCATTGCAAAAGCAGCCCGGCATGATCGGTTATGTGGTTCGGGGGAAGGATGAACTCTGGGATATTGCAAAAAGATTTCACACCACAAAACAGGAACTGATGGAGACCAATCAACTGACACAGGAAGAATTGCAACCCGGGCAGAAACTGCTTGTTATGAAGCATATTTATTTGGATGTGGGGGATAACAAAAATTTCCACGGTAAATGATTGGTTTGAGGTTGCATTTATCCGGGCTTTTTCCTATTATTATAGATAAGATCTTTTATAACCATAGATAATAGTTAAGAGGTGTACATGATCAGGAAGAACACATGTCGTAGATGGATGCGGAGGGGAATCGGATTACTGCTGATGGGAGCGATGCTGGTTTGCCAGCCGGTGCCGGTGGAAGCAGTACGAGGGATTTCCGAGATTCAGCAGGAGCAGGAGAAGATTCAGGAGGAACTGGATTCTCTGGATTCCGAACTGGTGGAGATCGTATCCCAGATGGCGGAACTGGAAGCGGAGATTGAAAGCATGAATGCAGAGATTGCCGATACGGAGCAGAAGTTGCAGGAAGCACAGGCTGCGGTGGATCAGCAGTATGCGTCCATGAAGATCCGGATTCAGTTTATGTATGAGAATAGCGATGAGAATATTTTGACGATTTTGCTGGAGTCGGGGAGTATCTCGGATTTCCTGAACCGACTGGAATATGTCAATGCAGTGTATTCCTATGACCGCAATGTATTGGATAATTATGAGGCGGCAAAGAATGAGGTGGCAGATCTGAAGGTGGTTCTGGAGCAGGAGCGAGCGTCTTTGGTGGCTTCGGAGGCGGATCTGGAGAGTCGACAGGCAGAATTGGATGCCGCTATCGCGTCCAAAGAGGGCGAGATGGATGACATCAAGTCGGAGTTGGCAGAAGCGAAAGCATTGGCGGCGCGTCAGGCAGAACTGGAACGTGCTGCGGCGAATAATCCTTCCTCCGGTGGTGGTGCCAATACATCCAGTGGCTCCAGTTCCGGGGTGAACGGGGATCTCAACCCGCCGGGAACCACGGGAATCAGCGGCTCAGATGTGGTGGCCTATGCCAATCAGTTCGTAGGATATCCCTATACATGGGGTGGCACAGACCCCACCAATGGCGGCGCGGATTGTAGTGGATTTGTCTACTATGTGTATAAGCATTTCGGAATCAATTATGGACGGTTGACATCTTCTGGCTGGAGACGTGTTGGTCAGGAAGTAAGTTATAACAATATGCAGCCGGGAGATATCGTCTGCTATGCCGGCCATGTAGGTATTTATGCCGGAGGTGGCCGTATTGTGGAGGCGCAGAGTACCGCGGCCGGTATTACCAATACCCGCTCGGTCAACTGCCATCCCATCATTACGATTCGAAGAATCATTTAGGATGCCTTATGAAGAAAGTGATCAAATATTTCATCATTGCCATCGTGTGCCTTGGCCTGCTTGGTGTATGTATTTATAGTTGGGAGAGCCAGCAACAGTTGACTTACGGTGACTGTCTGGAGAAGACAGCATTTGAGGTGGATGGTGAATCTGTCGAGATGAAGTGGCTGGCGTTCTACATTATCTATGAAGAACGCGAGATCGAGCAGCAGGCCATGATCTACAATCCGGATTGTACGGCAGATTATTGGAATCTTCACATCAATGGTGTGTTTATCCGCGAGGATGCGCGGGATACGATTATGAAGATGGCGGTGCATGATTATCTGTTTTACTGTGAAGCCGTAAAAGCAGGATTGCAACTGGATGCCACAGAGCAGAAGCGGTTGGAGAATACCGAGGCGGATTTCTGGATGGATCTGTTGGATGAACAGGCCGACAACCTTCCGGTGTCGGATGAGTATCTGGTGGAGACCATGCGACGGATTGCGCTGGCTGAGAAGTATCAGGCACAGTTGGCAAAGCAGGAGGGACATTCCTATACCTCCTATTCGTGGAATGGCGGATATTATAATAAGTGGTTGGAGACACAGGATGTCACCATCAATGATAAAATATGGGACCGTATCAGTGTGGGGAATATTACATTGACCCATGACAAGGTGAATTACATCAACGGTTACGAGAAAAAGGATAGTGAGTAAAATGAAACTTGGAAGAAATGATCCGTGCTGGTGTGGAAGCGGAAGAAAGTACAAACAATGTCACGAGGCGTTTGACCATAAGATGGCTTCTTATGAACGGGAAGGACATATCATTCCGTCACATGATATTATTAAGACCCCGGAGCAGATTGCCGGGATCAAGGCGAGTGCGAAGATTAACATTGCCTGCCTGGATGAGGTGGCAAAGCAGATTCATGTGGGGATGAGTACCCAGGAGATCGATGATATTGTGTATCGCGTGACGACAGAGATGGGCGGGATACCCGCGCCGCTCAATTATGAGGGATTCCCTAAGAGCGTCTGCACCTCAGTAAATGATCAGGTCTGCCATGGCATCCCTTCGGAGGATGTAATCCTCCAGGAGGGGGACATTGTCAATGTGGATTGCTCCACGATTTTTGAGGGATATTATTCGGATTCGTCCCGGATGTTTTGTATCGGTGAGGTCAGCGAGGAGAAGCAACGTCTGGTCAGAGTTGCAAAAGAATGTGTGGATCTGGGTTTGCAGGAAGTGAAGCCATGGGGCTTCATGGGTGATATCGGGGCAGTGGTCTGTGAACACGCCAGTGCCAACGGCTACACGGTGGTGCGTGAGATTGGCGGTCATGGCTGCGGTCTGGAATTCCATGAAGATCCGTGGATCGGTTATCATACGAAGCGTGGCGAAGAGATGCTGCTGGTGCCGGGGATGACCTTTACCATCGAACCGATGGTCAATGCCGGGACTCGCAAGATTTATACAGATCAGGAAAATGGCTGGGAAGTCTACACGTTGGACGGGGAACCGTCAGCCCAGTGGGAGTACCAGATTGCAGTGACGGAAGATGGATATGAGATACTCTCCTACTAATACGAATGGAGTTGTATCTGGAATGTTTCGAGGAGACATAGGGTGATGTAACACTATGGGAGCGAAGATTTTATTCGTGCATACAAGGGAATTGTGTTATTATTCCGGCAGTTTTTTCCTGAAGCGTATGCAGGAAGCAGTCAGCCGTTTGGGCATCGAAAGTGAATATATTGCGTTGGAGGATCAGCAGGATCTGGATCGTTTTGAACATAGGATCGGCGAACATTTTGATGGGGTAGTGGATATAAATTCCAAACTACCCTATTTTGTGTTGGACGATGATACGCGTTTGTTGGATGCGCTGGGTGCACCATTCTATAATTATATTGTGGATCATCCGCTCTATCATCATCCGGGCTTGGTGTTTCCGTTACAGCAGTATCATGCCATTGGTATTGACCACAGACATTGCGCTTACATGAAAAAACATTATCCCCATTTGCAACAGGTGGCATTTCTGCCTCTGGGCGCCACGGCGGCCGGTGAGGTATCGCGTGAAGGGGCGATAGGTGAAAGTGCGTTACGTGAAGAGACGTTACGGGACGCGATGTCTCTTGAGGGAACAACGCTTGGCATGACATTGCCGGAGTATCGCAAGCGAAAGATTCCGCTTCTGGTATCGGCGACTTATGAACGTGGCGACGAGATGATCTCCAAGTTCCGGGCACTCTGCTATCAGATTCCGTCAAAGGCAGCACAGGTCAACGGATTTCATCGTGAGTTATTTGAACTCGGGATGCAGGTGGGAGAGTGCATGCTGGCCGGCAGAACAGATGCCGGTGGGAAGTACAGGGGAATCTCAGGACAAGGGAACGGTGCCGCGAACCGTGAGATGGCAGATGGAATGAATTTCGCTGAGATTGGGGAGATGCCCATGGAGGAGGCACTTTTGTCTGTGTTGGACCCGGAACAGTTGGCAGATGGACGCTTTGGAACAACGGAGTTTCCGGTGCTGATGAATTATCTCTATTTGATTGATAAATACGTCCGCAATGTGCGGCGGGAAAAGGTCATGAATTATGTGGCCTCGCTAGGAATTCCCATGGTGGTACTCGGCGAAGGTTGGGAAGCGACACCGTTGGCTGATAATCCAAATGTGCATTTGTTGGGGGCAAGGCGCATCGAGGATACGTTCGCGCTGATGGCAGAGAGCCGACAAGTACTTGATATCAATCCGTTGTTCCCTGAAGGGGTACACGATCGTGTTACTTCAGCGATGCGCAACGGCTGTGTTTGTTTGAGCGACATGTCACAGCAAGCAGATCCGCGTCTGCTCGATGGACGGCAGTTGCAATATTATACCAACTGGAATTTGGATTTGCTTGGTGAGCGCCTGCTGGGAACTTCCATGGCGCAGCAGGAGAAGATTGCTTATGAAGCCCATATATTTGCCGGGACGCACTATACCTGGGATGCCCATGCCCGGCAGTTACTGGAATTGATGGGTCTAAGCGATAAGTAAATCGATAATGCGCAAGGTCATCCTCAGTGAATATCTGCAAGGATGTCTGCAAGGATGTCCTTGTGGCGTGTTTTGTTGGTGAGGGGACGGTTAAAACAAGCTAAAGAGCGAGGCGAGCCGGCCGGAAAGAGCCGGAGGAACGGTTAAAACAAGCCAAAGAGCCCAGCGAGCCGGCTGGAAAGAGCCGGGGGAACGGTTAAAACAAGCCAAAGAACGAGGCGAGCCGACAGAATAGCGTCCCGGGGACGGTTAAAACCAGCCAAAGTGCGAGGCGAGCCGACAGAATAGCGTCCCGGGGACGGTTAAAACCAGCCAAAGTGCCC